>NZ_JBMDIY010000013.1:0-129171 GCF_057808895.1 Flavobacterium sp. FG68 | reverse complement strand
AGATTTTAGATTTTAGATTTTAGATTTTAGATTTTAGATTTTAGATTTTAGATTTATAAAAAATCGCTCCGCTCTTTTTTATTGGAATTTGGACTCGAGCGATAGCGAACAGGCGAAGCAATTTAAAAAAATTGGAATTTATTTTTAATCATCTTTTTTCGCTGTCAGGCTGAGCGAAGTCGAAGCCCTTTTTTTATTCAAAAAATCTAAAATCTTAACTCTAAAATCAACAATCCATTCCCTTGCGTATGTTCTAAGTTATTCTTATTTTTAGTACTTGAACTATGCCGTTATGATAGAAATAGATATTGAAAAAGAAAACAAAGCAATTACGCACGAATACAAGGAATTACTGCGAATTAGTTACCAGACTTTAACCCCTGCCGACAAAAAATTAATTCGTAAAGCTTTTGATGTTGCCGTTGATGCTCACAAAGAACAAAGACGCAAATCTGGTGAAGCGTATATCTTTCATCCTATTGCAGTTGCGAAAATTGTTGCCTCAGAAATTGGTCTGGGAGCGACCTCTATTGCCGCGGCTTTATTACACGATGTTGTCGAAGATACTCCCATAACTGTTGAAGATATTGAGCGTTTATTTAACCCAAAAGTAGCGCAGCTTGTTGAAGGTTTAACTAAGATTTCATTAGTTCAAAAAGACTTAAATGCATCCATGCAGGCGGAGAATTTCCGCAAAATGATCCTGACCTTGAACGATGATGTGCGTGTAATTTTGATAAAATTAGCCGATCGTCTTCACAATATGCAGACGATGGATTCGATGGCAGAATACAAACAGACAAAAATTGCGTCTGAAACGCTTTATATCTACGCTCCTCTCGCCCATCGTTTGGGACTTTATAATATCAAAACCAAGTTAGAGGATTTAGGATTAAAATACACAGAACCTGCTGTATACGAAGATATTGTAAGCAAAATTAGAGAAACTAAGGAAGAACAAGATGCTTACATCAAAGATATCTCTGATGTTTTAAAGAAATCTCTTGATGCTGAAAATATAGATTATATTATAAAAGGCCGTCCGAAATCTATTTATTCGATTCGCCGTAAAATGCGCGCGCAAAACGTGAGTTTTGACGAAGTGTACGATAAATTTGCGCTTAGAATCGTTTATAAATCAGATCCGCACGATGAAAAATTCATCGCCTGGAAAATATATTCTATCGTAACCGATCATTACAGACCGAGCCCTAGCCGTTTACGTGACTGGATTTCATCTCCAAAATCTACTGGATATGAAGCACTTCACATTACTGTTATGGGGCCAAAAGGACGCTGGGTTGAAGTTCAGGTTCGAAGCGAACGTATGGATGAAATTGCCGAAAAAGGTTATGCAGCGCATTACAAATATAAAAATGGCGCAAGCGAAGAAAGCGGTTTAGATGTCTGGCTAAATTTACTTCGTGAAGCTTTAGAAAATCCGGAGACAAATGCGGTAGATTTCGTGGAAGATTTCAAAATGAATTTATATTCAAAAGAAATTTTCATTTTTACCCCAAAAGGAGAAATAAAATCATTGCCAAAAGGCGCAACTTCGCTGGATTTTGCTTTCAGCATTCACTCTGAAATTGGAATTAAAACAAGAGGAACTCGCGTAAACGGACGTCTTGTGCCTTTGAACCACGAATTAAAAAGCGGTGATCAGGTTGAAGTTATAACATCTGCAAACCAAAAACCTACGGTAAACTGGTTGGAATATGTAACAACTTCAAGAGCAAAAAATAAGATCAAAAACGTTCTTAACGAGAACACGAAAAAAATTGGCGAGGAAGGAAAAGAATTACTTACCCGAAAACTTAAACATTTAAAAATCACACTTAACGAGCAAGTTACAAACGAGTTAGTTAACTTTTTTAAATTAAAAACCAGTTTAGATTTATTTTATCGCGTTGGAATTGGCGCTATCGAAAATCAGCAGTTAAAAGATTACGCAGCACAAAAAGGAAATACGTTTATCAATTTCTTTAAAAATAAAATTAAAAGAAATAAAGACAATACCGCTGCCGAAGATATTCACAAACCAGTTATCAGCAGTAATTACGACATGCTGGTTTTTGGAACTGAGCATGATAAACTGGATTATAAACTTTCGCAATGCTGTAACCCAATTCCGGGTGACGATGTTTTTGGTTTTGTAACGATAAATGAAGGAATTAAAGTGCATAAAAAAGATTGTCCAAACGCCATTGGAATGCAGTCAAATTATGCATACAGAATCATGAGCGCCAAATGGATCGATTCTTCACAAGAAGAATTTAAAGCCATTATCAACATTACGGGAATGGACGTTTTAGGACTTACCAATCAATTAACGCGTGTAATTTCGAATAATATGAGCGTTAATATTCAGAGTATTTCTTTGAGTACGGATGCCGGAATTTTCCACGGTCAAATTGCTGTAATTGTTCAAAACAATACCATTTTGAAAAAAATGATCAATGCTATTAAGAAAATTGACGGTGTTGATAAAGTTACCAGAGAATATAGAACCTAATTTATATTTAAAAAATATTAGGCATGATTAATAAAAAACCATTTAACACATAGAAACATAGATTTATTATAATCAATTTATAATGTTAAAGGTAAAATAAATGACACATTATTTACACATAGCTATGTTTGTTTATACAAGTGAAACGCCTTTGCAGACAAAGAAAAACTATGCTTCTATGTGTTTAAATAATTTAAACTCAAAGCGTCAAAACAAGAACCAAATCATTGTTTATGAAAAATGAAAACCTAGAAATTCCCGAAGTTATTTTTGATGAAAATGGCGAACTTTTAATTGTCGCTTCTAAATCTTCCTCAAAAGATGATTTCGATTTCTTTCAGGGAAAATCGGTTATTCGTAACAAAAAATTAAAAACAAGATTTGCCAATTGCACGGAGTGGATTGAGTTTCCATCTACCCAGGAAATGTATAAGATTTTAAACGGAATTGGCAATATTGATAATTTTCTTGCCACTTTTGACGGAGAACCTTTTGAAGGAATGACCGTTAGATTATTTAATCCGAAGACAAAATTGTGGAGCATTTACTGGGCCGATTCCAATTCAGGAACATTAGATAAACCCGTTGTAGGCTCTTTTGAAAATAAAATTGGACATTTTTTCTCTAAAGATATTTATGAAGGTAAAAATGTAATTCAGGTATTTAGATGGGATGCCCGTGACGAAAATAATCCGGTGTGGAGTCAGGCTATGTCTGATGATCAGGGAAAAACATGGGAATGGAACTGGTACATGTATATGTCAAAAACGAGCTGAAAATCTGTTATTTTTCTCCTAAATTAAAATAATTATGTTAATTAAGTTCTGTTGAACTTTGTAAAATATAATAGCGCAAAAGCCTGAATTTGGTACATTCCCTGTTATCAAATTCCAGTTTAAACGTTAAACTTTAAACCCGAAACTTTTATTCATTAAAAATAAAAAATTATCTTTGCAGGATATGACACTTATTTCAACTGACAACACTAAGAATCAAGAAATTGTAAAAAATGTTTTTACAATGTATCTTGAACAAAAAGGGCATCGCAAAACTCCTGAGCGTTATGCTATACTTCAGGAAATTTACGATAGCGAGGAGCATTTTGACATAGAAAACCTATACATCAAAATGAAAAACAAAAACTACCGTGTGAGCAGGGCTACGCTTTACAACACGATCGAGTTATTGTTAGACTGCGCTTTGGTTAGAAAACATCAATTTGGACAAAATCAGGCTTACTACGAAAAATCATATTTTGATAAACAGCACGATCATATCATTATGACAGATTCTGGTGAGGTAATCGAATTTTGCGATCCAAGAATTCAAACCATCAAAAAAACTATCGAAGAGATATTTGATATTGAAATCACAAATCACTCGCTTTATTTCTACGGAAACAAAAAACAGAGTTCACAGTCTTAAAAGAAAGGCTTTTTCAAAAAATTAAAAAAAAAGAAAATTAACTACATAATCAGTAGGACAGCTTTTAATTGTCCTAACGCAAATTAAAAACAGAATGACGGTAGATTTATTACTAGGATTACAATGGGGAGATGAAGGTAAAGGAAAGATTGTTGACGTTCTTACCTCAAATTATGATATTATTGCACGTTTTCAAGGAGGACCAAATGCAGGACATACATTAGAATTTGATGGAATTAAGCACGTACTTAGAACTATTCCTTCTGGAATTTTCCATAAAGATTCAATAAATATTATCGGAAATGGTGTTGTAATTGATCCTGTAGTTTTTCAAAAAGAAATTGAAGGTTTAGAAAAATTCAACCTTGACATCAAAAAGAAATTAATCATTTCAAGAAAAGCACATTTAATTTTACCAACGCACCGTTTGCTTGACGCGGCTTCTGAAGCTTCAAAAGGAAAAGCAAAAATTGGTTCTACTCTTAAAGGAATTGGTCCAACTTATATGGACAAA
The DNA here is from genome assembly GCF_057808895.1 of Flavobacterium sp. FG68. Lineage (NCBI taxonomy): Bacteria > Pseudomonadati > Bacteroidota > Flavobacteriia > Flavobacteriales > Flavobacteriaceae > Flavobacterium > Flavobacterium sp. FG68. The sequence continues at coordinate 124,717 of NZ_JBMDIY010000013.1, read as the reverse complement.
ACGGGTAGAAACGGTTTACGTGTAGGTGATATTGAATTAGAAGATTTTAACGAGCGCTACAGAGCATTGGCTGACAAGCATGAAGCTATGATTGCTTTCTATGATGTTGCTATTCAATACAATTTAGCAGAACTTGAAAAAGAGTTTTTTGAAGCTATCGAAGAATTAAAAAAATTAGATTTTATTGACAGTGAAGAATATATCCACCAAGCTCAAAAAGCTGGTAAATCTATTCTTTGTGAAGGGGCTCAGGGTTCATTATTAGATGTTGATTTTGGGACTTATCCTTTTGTAACTTCATCAAATACTACTGCTGCCGGAGCTTGTACTGGTTTAGGAATTGCTCCTAACAAAATCAAAGAAGTTTACGGAATTTTTAAAGCTTACGTTACTCGTGTTGGTAGCGGACCTTTCCCAACTGAACTTTTTGACGAAGTTGGAGCGACAATGGCAAGAGTTGGTAACGAATTTGGATCTGTAACAGGAAGACAAAGACGCTGCGGATGGTTAGACCTTGTGGCTTTAAAATATGCTGTTCAGGTAAATGGCGTTACGCAGTTAATGATGATGAAAGGTGATGTTCTTTCTGGTTTTGAAACTTTAAAAGTTTGTACAGAATACAACTATAAAGGTCAAAACATTGCTCACTTCCCTTATAACATTGAACCAGAAAATGTTACTCCGATTTACAAAGAGTTTAAAGGATGGAAAGCAGATTTAACAGGATTGACAACTTATGATGCATTGCCAATCGAGCTAAAAGAATATATTGAGTTTATTGAGAAAGAAATCGAAGTGCCAATCAAAATTGTATCGGTTGGACCAGACAGAAAGCAAACAATAACAAAATAATACATTTAAACGCTCTGATAATCAGGGCGTTTTTTTTTATGAAACTATTTTCGAAATGAGAAAAAATCCAGAAATTGAAATTACAGAAACCAAATTATTATCTGATAATTGGTATGTATTAAACAAAGTTACTTTTAACTATAAAAAGGAAAACGAAAAAGTAGAATCGCATATTCGTGAAGTGTATGATCGCGGAAATGGTGCCGGAATATTATTATACAATAGTTCTAAAAAAACGGTTATTCTAACCAGACAATTTCGTTTACCAACTTTTCTTAACGGAAATAAAACCGGAATGATGATCGAGGTTTGCGCCGGACTTTTAGATAAAGATAATGCCGAACAAGCTATAATTCGAGAAACGGAAGAAGAAACAGGTTATCGCTTAAAAAAAGTTCAAAAAGTTATTGAAACCTACATGTCTCCAGGTTCTGTAACAGAGATTCTATATTTATTTGTGGGAGAATATGATGAAAACATGAAAGTAAGCTCTGGCGGCGGACTTGACGCTGAACAGGAAAATATTGAAGTTCTGGAATATACTTTTGATGAAGCTTACGCCATGATTGAATCTGGAGAGATTACAGATGCCAAAACTATTTTATTGCTGCAGCACGCGAAGATTAAAAATTTAATTTAGATTTTTTGAGTATTTTTAAATTCTAAAAATACTCAAATGTCCAAATTCAAGATATTATTTTTTCTGTTTTTACCTTTTCTTATAATGGCACAAAATGAGAAACTGCCAGCCGAAAAACTAAAACAAGATCTTACTATTTTTAAAGAAATAAGAGAAAAAGCCAATTCTGGATTATACAAATACCGCACAAAACAGCAAATTGACAGTATTTATTCCTGGGCATTTTCACAAATAGAAAAACCTGCAACACTGCTCGAATTTTACAAAATCATTTTAAAAATTACTGATTTTGAAGGCAGCGTACACAATGATACTACTCTTCCTGATGAATTTCAGAATAAATTTTCATCAGGAAATGTATTTTTTCCATATCCTGTAAAACTCATTGAAGGAAAGTTAGTAATCAATTTTCAAAACTCAGAAATTCCGTTAGGCTCAGAAATTCATAGTGTAAACAAAATTAAAGTCAATAAACTAATAAAAGACTTTTATAAATATTACACTACTGACGGCTACAATATTTCAGGAAAATATATTGGATTAACAAGTTCGTTTGGAAAGTATTTTGAAATGGAATACGGATCTCAAAAGAGCTTTTTGGTAGAATATTCCCTTCTTAATAGTTCTAAGAAACTGACTAAAATAGTTCCTGCCGTATCTAATGATATCCGAAAAGAAAATTTCAAAAATCGGTTTTCACTTCCTATCGATAGTCTTCAGTTTAATAAAGCAAAAAACAAATATTCGTTTACGATTATTTCTAAAAATACGGCCTTACTCTCTGTTCATACTTTTTCAATTGGTAAAAATGCTAAAGCAAAAGAACATTTAGCTTATAAAAAATATCTGGACAGCTGTTTTCAATATTTAAGCAAAAACAACCAGATAAATAACCTAATTGTAGACATAAGAAACAATGGTGGCGGCAGCGATCCAAATGATATTTTGACTTTTTCTTATCTTACACAAAAACCATATCGCGAAAATACTTCTGCATATGTTAGTTTTCAGGAAATTCCGTTTGCAGATTATTTTGTTTACGATGAAACCGAACCTCAAAAAAAGCTGGAAGAAAAAAATGATTTTGAAACTGATTTAAAAGAAGAGTTTCCGAAGTTAGAAAACGGAAAATACAATCAGGACGAAAAATTCAATCAATTATTACAACCTGATACAAACAATTTTAAAGGACAAATCTATTTATTGATAAGTCCAAGAATTGCTTCTGCAGGGTCGTTATTCGCTTCTTTAGTGACAGGAAATACAAATGCAATTATTATTGGTGAAGAAACTATGGGCGGTTATTTCGGACATAACGGCCACACTCCTGTTGAATATGAATTACCAAACACAAAAATTAAAACAAAATTTTCGATTGTAAATTTAGATCAGGATGTTCCTAAAAAGGTCAATCAGATATTTGGCAGAGGCGTTATTCCTGATTATGAAGTCAAACAAACTTTAGAAGATTTTTTACAAAATAAGGATACGCAGTTTGAATCTACTTTGAAATTAATTGAATCGAAATAATATGAATATCTGGAAAGAATTTGCAAACCAAACTAATGGAATTTTTAAAGAAGGTTATTCCTGGCATTCAGATTCCGTTGAAATTGAATATGAAAACTGGAAAATTGTTTTTGATAATTATACCCTTTGGTCTGGAAAATACAGCACCGAAATGACTAGAGTAATTGTTCCGATTACTTTACAGGATAATTTTAGATTCGAAATTTATAAAGAAGGGTTTATTCGTAAAATTGAAAAATTCTTTGGGGCGCAAGACATAGAAATTGGTTATGCTGATTTTGATAAAGCCTTTACAATTAAAAGTAATAATGAATTTAAGATAAAAACATTATTAAAAAATAGTGATATAAGAAATAGTATCAGTAATCAGAAAGATGTAAACATTCAAATCTCAGATCAAAAAGGGATTTGGGAAGAGAAGCTTCCAAAAGACAAATTTGAATTATCTTATTTTAGTGATGGCGAAATTCTAGATTTAAATATCTTAAATGATTTGTTAGAACTTTTTAAACTTATCTTAAACGAAATGTTTGAAATAAATGTTATAGCTGTAAAATGAAAATCCAACAAAGAATTTAAAGAATTGTGTAAGACATATTGGCGGGTATAGTTATAATTTTATTTCTATAAAAATACGACCCTATGAAAAAGTTATATTATACAGCAAACGTACTACTTATATTAATGTTAGCCTTAGTGATTTCTTGTAAAAAAAGTGACACTGTAAAGCTGACAGATAATACAACTGATAAAAAACCTAAAAAAACAATTGAATATAAGAAACCAGAATCAGCAGTTTCTTATCAATTTAGCAATACTAAAGAATGGCTGAAAACAAATGAAGCTGACAGCAGTAAACTGGATATTGTTTATGCAGTAAACAGAACTGATAAAGCGAATTTAAAAAAGTTAGATTCAGTAGTTATTCCTGCAGATTTTAGTGGAGATTTAGTTTATTATTTACCGTTTCCACTGCATGTTGGGGCTTTAGAAGAAGTTTCGAAAATCATTATTTTCTCCTATGCTACCCAGACTTTTGCTGCTTACGAAAACGGCGAGCTGGTTTATACAGGCCCAACAAATATGGGAAGAAAAAAAGATCCAACACCAACCGGGTTATTTTTCACCAATTGGAAAGCAGAAAAAACAACGAGTACTTTTAATGACGAATGGGATTTAAAATGGAATTTTAATATCGAAAACAAACTTGGAGTTGGTTTTCACGAATATGAATTACCAGGTTATCCGGCATCACATTCCTGTTTGAGATTACTGGAAAAAGATGCTAAATATCTTTACAAATTTGCCGATGAATGGATTTTGAAAGACAAAGAAAATGTAAAAGTAAAAGGAACTCCGGTTGTAGTTTTTGGAAGTTATAATTTTGACGGCCCAAAACCATGGCTGCAATTGGCATCAGATCCAAAAGCTTTAAATATATCTGAATCTGAAATTGAGAAAGAGGTAAAACCTTTTATTCAGAAGATTTTAGACAATCAAAAATTAAGAGAAGCGGAACAACAAACTACTGCTCTTTAATAAAATATTTTTTTCCTAAAAAAAAACAGCTTATAATTATCTATAAGCTGCTTTTTTGTTTTTAAACCAAAGGTAAAATTTTAGATAAAATAAAATTTTCATTGATAATAATTTGTCTATTTTCGTTTTATAAAATACCTAAAACAATTATCTCCCTAATTTTCACACATGAAAAAATCTTTTTTACTATTTTTTATTTTTACAACTTTTCAAAATTACTGCCAGTCAAATCAAATTTTAGACTTCAAACCGGGTTACTCACCTGAAACCATTTACAATCAAACAGTCACTAATTCTTCAGATTATGAAATGACATATTCAGGATCCGAAAAATTACTGGAAATACTAAAGAAAAACGGAACGGAAAATCCTGTCAAAATAAAGAGTTCATTTAATGTAGAAACTGTTTCTAAAACTGGTAAAATTGATAAAAACGGAAGCTTTCCTATTACCATAGAATATTTAAAAACTTCTGATAAAGATGGAAAAAGTGTAATTCCAAGCGGAACCCTTTTGTATGGTAATGCTACGCTTTCGAGCATGCCAAAATTGGATTCGATCGTAGGGAAAGGAATGGAGGAAAACTTTAAAAATAGTATTTTTAAGATGGTTCAAAGTACTTTTAATCAACTAGCTCTGCCGGAGAAAAAATTAAAAACAGGTGAGTCTTTTTCTCAGGAAAGCCCGCTTACACTTCCTATTGGCGGCATTAATATCGAAATGGTAATCACAACTACTTATAGTTTAAAAAATATTACTCCTAAATCTGCTTTTTTTGATATTGTCCAGACATATACAATGAAACTTGCTGATACTCGCTTTGAGTCGAGTGGTTCAGGAAATGGAACAGGAAAATTAGTTTATGATATACCTAATCATTTTGTAAGTGAAAATACTTTAAACATGGAATTAAATTTTAACTTAAAGCATACCGACTTTAATATAGATTTAAAATCAAAAAGTGATTATAGTCAACTTGCTAAAATCTCCAAAAAATAAACTAAAAAAGGCGTAAGATTAAATCTTACGCCTTTTTAAATTTATATAAAAACCCTAACTAATTAAAAGAATTTCAATATTCTCTAATGGAATTGGATTTCTTTTCGCTACTCCTAAAATATCCAACAAATTAAATATACTAAATGGATTAGCTCCTATCATTGAATGATAAACTGTCAAATCTTCATAATTATGAACGGAAATTTTGAATTTTGACTTATTTGTAATCTGAAAAGTAAAGAACTTTACAGCCCTTTTACCATTTTTATAATCTCTGATTTTAAAGCTTTTTTCTCTTAAAAGAATTGAATCATTTGTCTTTAAATCAAGAATTTCAACAAAAAAATCTGGATTTGCCCTAATATCAAAACCTCCTACTACAAAAATTTCATAAAATCCATAATACAAATCAACTTCAAGAACATCTTTTAATTTGAACTGTAGATTCATATTGATTATCTAGAATAATTTGGAGCTTCTTTTGTAATAGTTACGTTATGTGGGTGACTTTCAGTGATTCCGCTTGACGTGATTCTAACAAAACGTCCAGATTCCTGTAAAGTTGGAATATCTTTTGAACCACAGTATCCCATTCCGGCACGAAGACCTCCAATAAATTGAAGCATACTTTCGTTTAATTCACCTTTGTAAGGAACACGACCAACAATTCCTTCTGGAACTAATTTTTTAACGTCGTCTTCAACATCTTGGAAATAACGATCTTTTGAACCTGTTTGCATTGCTTCAACAGAACCCATTCCGCGGTATGATTTGAATTTTCTACCTTCAAAAATAATAGTTTCACCCGGAGATTCTTTTGTTCCTGCTAATAATGAACCTAACATTACACAGTCAGCACCTGCAGCGATTGCTTTAGGAATATCTCCTGTATAACGAATTCCACCATCAGCAATTACCGGAACTCCAGTTCCTTTAATAGCCGCAGCAACTTCTAAAACTGCTGAAAACTGAGGAAATCCAACACCTGCAACGATACGTGTAGTACAGATAGAACCAGGACCGATTCCTACTTTTACACCATCAGCACCATTTTCTACTAAATATTTAGCAGCTTCCGGCGTTGCAATGTTTCCAACCACTACATCTATTTGAGGAAATTTTGATTTTACTTCTTTCAATACATTTACCACACCTTCAGTATGTCCGTGTGCAGTATCGATAATAATAGCGTCTACTCCGGCAGCAACTAAAGCTTCAGCTCTTAAAACTGCATCCCCGGTAACGCCAATTGCAGCAGCAACTCTCAAACGACCAAAAGTGTCTTTGTTAGCGATTGGTTTTTGAGTCAGTTTTGTAATATCTCTAAACGTAATTAAACCAACTAATTCATTTTTAGCATTTACAACTGGTAATTTTTCGATTTTATGGCCTTGTAAAACTACTTCGGCTTGTTCTAGTGAAGTTCCTTCGGCAACCGTAACTAAGTTTGTACTTGTCATTACCTCAGCAATTGGTCTTGCTCCGTTTTTTTCGAAACGTAAATCACGGTTGGTAACAATTCCTTTAAGGATTCTGTTTTCGTCAACGATTGGAATACCGCCAATTCCGAATTCTCTCATGGCATTTTTAGCGTCTGCAATAGTTGAATTCATTGGTAATGTTACCGGATCGATAATCATTCCTGCTTCAGCGCGCTTTACTTTTCTAACCTTTGCAGCTTGCTGCTCGATTGTCATGTTTTTATGTAAAACTCCAATTCCGCCTTCTTGCGCCATAGCGATTGCCATTGCACTTTCGGTCACTGTATCCATAGCAGCAGATACGATTGGAACGTTTAATGTTATGTTTCTTGAAAATTTTGATTTGATACTCACTTCGCGGGGAAGCACATTCGAGTAGTTAGGTACTAATAATACATCGTCGTAAGTTAAACCTTCGCCGATAATCTTGGAGTTGTGTGCTATCATGGTGCAATTTCTAGTTGAATTGCGTGCAAATATAGTGAATAAATTGCTAACTTAAATACTAACTTATTCATAAATTTATATTTACAGGAAACATCTTACGATTTAAATTCCAAATTTTTAAATTCCAAATTCCAATTAAAAACAGCGAAATAAAGGTTTCACATTCTAAGAAATTGGAATTTGGAATTTAAATAATTGGAATTTTATTTTTTATCTTGAAAAATGAAGTTGAAACCAAATTGAAACGCAAGACTATGGGCTTTTGTCACATCTTTATACTCTAAAACATTATCGAATAAAGCATAAATATTAAATTTTCCGAGAGTTCCGGAAAGTCCTAAACCAATGTTTTTATTCGAATACGGATCGACTGTATAAGTAACTTTCGCATCAAGTTTTTCAAAAATACTGCGTTGATAAAAAGCCGTCAAAGCTGCATACGGTGTTTCGGGCATTGTCATTAAAAACAATTGTGCACCTACTGCGTTTAAATATCTTCTTCCATTTTGAACTTTACAATTACACTCTCCGTCGTATCTTGATTCGCCAAATGAATATTGAATAGAAGAATTAAATTTTACCGGACGCCAGGTTGTGTATTTAGCATAAGATGTATCACGCGGAATTGCGGCATCAAATTCATCAAAAATATTTTCCGGTTCATTTACAGCATCAAAATTTGGATTTACTCCGTCGTATTTGTAAGTTCCTTTATACCTTAATGTCTCAATATCTTTAGTATGTTTTATAAAACCAACATCGAGAATACTGGCTGTAAGCTGTAGATTTTCCTTAATATTATAAGTGACACCGGCATCAAACCCCAAACCTAAACTTCCGTTGAGAAAAGTATTGTGTGCAATATCACTGGGAATACTTCCTTCATATTCATCTTTTGTAAATTTTCCTATGCCTGAAGTTTTAAGTTCTAAATTTGATTCGATTATTTGAGTATACAAATTTGTTCCTGTTCCTTGTCCAGTATAAATGTATCCTGAGTTTTTAGTTGAAGTTGCATTGGCACCGCTTGAATAAATTTTAGCACGTCCGCCTAAAACCAGTTTTTTATTTATTTTTTTATGAAATCCAACATGCAGGACAGAAAGTACTTCGGCACGCAGATTTAAATCGGCTAAATTGAATGATTTCCCAATATGATTCTGATTTCCGTCAACTCCCAAAATGGCAAGATCTTTTGGAAAATACATTAAAAAATCAAATTCCTGATAAGCACCAAATGAAATATACGATTGACTGTCCTCGCCTCCTACTCTAAATCCGCCGGAAAAAATTTCTAACTGCTGGTTTACCTGCGTCTTGTCATTTGGGGATGATTTATTGATAATATTTCGGACTTTGTCATTAAAATCTACACCATTATCAGCAAATAAATCATAGGCAGAAAAACTGCTCGAACCAATATTGGCCGAAACTCCGGACAGAAGCGGCACGCCAAAATAGTATTTATAGGAAACATCGGCACCTGGATTTACAAGCAAAGACTGCGGAATCGAAGTGAAATTGTACAACACTTGTTTATTTTGAGAATAACAAAAAAGCTGCAGCAGAGGCATCAAAATTAAAAGTGCTTTTCTCATTTTATCTTCATATAAACGGTTGCACCTGATTTGAATTTTAAATTACCTGTAATATCTCCCGATCCAGATCCTGTTACGGTTGTTACTATAAAACCAATTTTCATGGTCTTTTTTAATAAATTCAACCGTTCTCCTTCAAAAACTTCTGTTGGATATTTTATGATATTGGAACCTCCAGTGTAGGTTGGAACAGCTAAATCAATAGTTTCTAATACTTGATTATTGGCATCTATAAACTGCAATTCAATTTCAAAAGCTCTGTTTATCGTATTTTCGATTTCGAAATTAAGTTCGGCTTTTGCTAAATTATCTGTTAAAAATTTCTTTTTAAAAATATCAAAATCTTCAACATCTGGAGGTATTTGCTGTCCCTGTCCATTATCTTCAATTTGGTCAGCAGAGACATCAAAGTAAGCGAGATTTGCTACAAAAACAGGTTCAAGCACAAAATCATCGATTTGGTCAAAGTCTAAATCACTTGAACAAGAAAGCAATAAAACTGCAGAAAAGAGTGTTATAGAGATTCTATATAAAAGATTTCGTTTCATTTTTTAATTTTAATTAAAGATAAATAAAAACGTCTTTTCTTGTCAGATATTACTTATTTTACATTATTTTTTTAATGAAATTTTCCAAATAATTTAGATGCTTCATTATAAGCACTTTCAAAACTTAGAGAATTAAGTGCTGATTATAATTTAATATTATTTTTTATTACTATACTTGAATTTAATACGACTTCCAGATTACCAATTTTTAATAAATCTTCAATTGTTTTTTCAATACAACTTCTAGTTAATTCCTTTACAAATAAATCTGGTGGAATTACATACAAACCTTCGAGATTATTTCCGTTCGTTTTATCATATTCTACTGCTGTTTTCAGAAATTGATAAGTCCAAACATTCATTCCATATTTCCTGCCATCAGCTAACTCAACATTTATATTGCAAAAATCATTATTGATCTGCCAATTATCTGGATTTACTTCTTCAAACTCTAACCAAAGTTTAAAATCACTCATAATTTTATTATTTTTTAATGAAATTTTCCAAACAATTTAGAAGCTTCATTATAAGCACTTTCAAAACTTAAAGAATTAAGTCCTGTTATTTTTTTATTGGCCGTAAAATACGAAATCAATTTTTCTGTCGGCATGTTTCCGGTCAATTTATCGGTAGCCATTGGGCAGCCTCCAAATCCCTGAATCGCACCGTCAAAACGTATGCATCCGGCTTTTGATGCCGCATCGATTTTTTCAAACCAGCTGTCTGGCGTAGTGTGCAGATGCGCTCCAAATTCGATTTCAGGATATTTCGGAATTAAATTCGAAAATAAATATGTAATAACATCTGGCGTAGAACTTCCTACTGTATCAGAAAGCGATAAAATTTTAACGCCCATTCCGGCCAGTTTTTCGGTCCATTCGGCCACAATTTCAACATTCCACGGATCTCCGTATGGATTTCCAAATCCCATTGAAAGATAGGTTACAACTTCTTTATTTTTTTTATCGGCGATTTCTAGAATTTCTTCTAAAGTAATTAAAGATTCGGCGATTGTTTTATGCGTATTACGCATCTGAAAATTTTCAGATATCGAGAAAGGAAATCCTAAATATTGAATGGCTTCATGTTCTGCAGCCTGAGCTGCGCCTTGTGTATTCGCAATTATCGAAAGTAGTTTACTGGTTGTCTGCGACAAATCTAATTGTGACAAAACTTCGGCAGTATCCTGCATTTGCGGAATTGCTTTTGGAGAAACAAAACTTCCAAAATCGATGGTATCAAACCCCACACGAAGCAACGCTTGTATATAAGTTACTTTATTTTTTGTTGGAATAAAGGTTTTGATACCCTGCATGGCATCTCGTGGACATTCGATAATCTTGATCTCTTTATTCAAAGCTTATTCTTTTGTAAAAGCTAAGTTAGGTTCTTTTTTAAAGAAATAAAAATTAACTGTTTGCGAATTATTTATTTTAACCTTATCAGGCTTTTTTTTAAAACCATATAAGTTATATAAGGTCATTTAAATTTTAATTCTGGATAGTTTCTTGTAAGTTAAATATAAGTGTAACTGTGTTTATTACGTTATATCGTAATAGATGTTTTTATTACACAAAAACGTAATATTTTAAAATATTACCAAAAAATGTAATAATTAAATTTATTACTTATATTTGTAATAGAATTTTTATTATTTTTTAATTATATTTGATTATGACTAGTGTAATTACAGGTGACATAATTGGTTCAAGACAACAAGAATCGCAGCATTGGGTCGAAGATTTAAAAAAAATCCTGGCTCCGCTTGGTAAAACGCCAAGTGAATGGGAAATCTATCGTGGTGACGAATTTCAAATTGAAGTTAAAAATCCGGAAGATGCTTTGTTGACTGCCATTTTAATTAAAGCACATTTACGAACCATAAAATCAGATGCGCGAATGAGCATTGGTTTTGGAAATAAAACGCATAGTGCCGAAAAAATTTCTGAAAGTAACGGAACGGCTTTTATCAATTCGGGAGAACTTTTTGAGACTTTAAAAAAGCAAAAAGTGACTTTAGCATTGCGAACAGACGATGTTGATTTTGATGAAAAACTGAATTTAATGATTCAGCTGGCTTTGACTTTTATGGATAACTGGCTGGTGCAATCGGCAGAATTTGTTGCAAAAGCAATAGAAAACCCAAGCCTTTCGCAGGAAGAATTGGGACAAAAATTAGGCATTAATCAAGCTGCTGTAAGCAGAAGACAAAAGCGCGCTCAGTTTGATTTAGTTATGAATTTAGATCGTTATTTTAGAACACAAATAAAACAACTTACAGCCCCATGATTTTATTTATAAAACTGTTTCTGGCACATTTATTAGGCGATTTTATCTGGCAGCCTAATTCCTGGGTTATCGATAAAGAGAGTAAAAAACACAAAAGTATTTACTTATATATTCATGTTTTATTACATGGAGTTTTAGCCGCGATTTTGGCTTGGGAAATTAGTTTTATTCCGTATGCGGTTTTAATTGCGGTTACGCACGGTATTATCGATTTAATCAAACTAAATTTTCAGAAAGATAAAACAAAACGTACCTGGTTTATTGCAGATCAAATTGCACATGTTTTGGTTTTAATAGGTGTTGTACTTTTATATCAACACAAAGACATTATTTATTTTTGGCAGGATAACGCATTCTGGATTTTAATTACAGGAATTTTACTGTTGACCAAACCCACTTCTATTTTAATCAAAACCATTATTTCGATCTGGGCACCCGAAAACGAAAACAGCCATCAGGATAACTCGCTGATAGCTGCCGGAAATTACATTGGTATTTTAGAACGCTTGTTTGTGTTCGGATTTATCTTAACCGGACATTTTGAAGCAATTGGATTTTTATTGGCTGCAAAATCTATTTTTAGGTTTGGAGATTTAAAAGAAGCCAAAGACCGAAAACTAACTGAATATGTTTTAATTGGTACATTAATTAGTTTCGGAATCGCCATTCTTGCCGGAATACTGGTTCAGGCGCTTCTTTTACAACTGCCCTAAAACTTTTTTGTTAATTGCTTTTATTAACGCTGGCCCTTCATAAATAAAACCAGTGTATAACTGCACTAAGCTTGCTCCTGCATTTAGTTTTTCGATGGCATCATCTGCAGAGTGAATTCCTCCTACTCCAATAATTGGAAACGCTTTATTGCTTTTTTCCGAAAGAAAACGAATTACTTCTGTAGAACGTTTTGTTAATGGTTTTCCAGATAAACCTCCCATTTCTGATTGGTTTTCAGACTGAAGTCCGTCTCTTGAAATAGTTGTATTTGTTGCAATTACACCCGCAATCTGCGTAGTTTTTACAATATCAATAATATCTAATAACTGCTCATCTGTAAGGTCTGGAGCAATTTTTAATAAAATTGGTTTTACTTTTTGAGTGTTTGTTTTTTGTTTTTCGACATTTCTGTTTTGCAGCGTCTGTAATAAAGCGGTTAAAGGCTCTTTATCCTGAAGCGCTCTTAAATTTGGTGTATTTGGCGAACTTACGTTTACTACAAAATAATCTACGTGATCAAAAAGTGCATCAAAACAAATGATATAATCGTCAACCGCATTTTCGTTTGGTGTCACTTTATTTTTTCCGATGTTTCCGCCAATTAAAACGCCCGAATTCTTTTTCAAACGCTCTACAGCTTCCAGAACTCCGCCATTATTAAACCCCATTCGGTTAATAATCGCCTGATCTTCTTTTAAACGAAACAAACGTTTTTTAGGATTTCCTTCCTGACCAACCGGAGTTACGGTTCCAATTTCGATAAAGCCAAAACCAAAATCAGAAAGTTCTTTGTACAACTTAGCATCTTTATCAAATCCCGCCGCAAGTCCAACCGGATTTTTGAATTTAATTCCAAAAACTTCTCTTTCTAATCGAGAATCTTTTACTTCATAAATTGATCTTATAATTGCCGAAACTCCAGGGATTTTTGAAATGAATTTTACAAATGAAAAAGTAAAGTAATGCACTTCTTCCGGATCAAACCAAAAAAGTATTGGGCGAATTATCAATTTATACATAAGAGTTGTGTTGTTGTTATTTTGGCTGCAAATTTAAATATTATAGTTTAAAAAGGTACTGTTTTATAAAAAACAAATTAATAAGAGGTTGCAAGTTATAAAATGAAACAAGTTCAAGAGTTTCAATAACTGTCTATGGATTATTTATTACCTAATTTTGAGATAGTTAAAAAAAATATTTACTTAAGTTAAATATTGTCACCCTGAGCGAAGTCGAAGGGACGCAAAGGGCTTCGACTTCGCTCAGCCTTACAAAACAGGATGTAATAAAGTGATATACAAATTATACCTATCAGTTTCGCCTATGCATCACAAAAACAAAACAATTCGCATTTTAAAAATTTACTTTTTACTATTATTCTTATTTCTTGCCTTTAAATCAAAAGCGCAACAAGAAAAAGACACCACAAAACTGCTTAACTTTCGGTACGGCGATAAAGGAATTGAACTTCGTACGAATGACAATAAATTTCTTTTTCAATTGCAAAGCCGGCTTCAGTTTCGGTTTTCTACACCAAATGATACTGATCCTTTAACTTATGATGATTACAGTCAGGATAAAAAAACTACTTTCAAAATTAACCGTGCCAGATTAAAAGTCGGCGGTCATGCTTTTGAACCTTGGTTAAATTATTATTGGGAATATGAACTCAGCCAGTCTAATTTACTAGATTTTAGAATTATGGTGGAGAAATGGAAATGGTTAAGTTTTAAAGCCGGACAATGGAAAGTTGAATTTACAAGAGAGCGTTTCATAAGCAGCGGTGAGCAGCAAACCGTTGATCGTTCTTTAATTAACCGCCCTTTTACTGTAGACAGGCAAATGGGAGTTGAAGTTTACGGACATTTAAAAGGAAAAGGTATTGCTGATTTTAATTATTGGGCCGCAGCACTTACCGGAACTGGTCGGGGAAACACCTCTAACGATGATAATAATTTAATGTATTTCGGGCGGGCACAATGGAATTTTTTAGGCAGATTTCTTGATTTTGAAGGAAGTGATCTGGAATTTCATGAAAAATTAACTCCAATTGTTGCTTTTTCAGCTTTAACAAACCGAAGTCCTTACACCCGATTTTCACAATCTGGCGGAGGATATTTAGAAGGATATGAAGATAGTGCGCCGGGACAATACAGGGTAAATCAGTGGAATTTTGAAACCGCATTTATGTATCGGGGTTTTTCCTGGCAAAGCGAAATGCATACTAAAAAAATTATCGATAAATTGAATAATAATGACGAAACCACATTAAAAGGCTACTATGTTCAGGCCGGATATTTTTTTCATAATGCTTTTGAATGGTGGCCTAAACATTTAGAAATGGCCGGACGCCACGCCGCATACAGACCTGATAATACTATTAGGCAAAACCGACAAGATGAAACTACTATTGCTTTTAACTGGTTTTTTAAAGGACATAAAAACAAATTGACTTCAGAAGTAACTTATTTCAGTTTTCAGGACAAAACACTTCCACTTGAAGCAGGATGGAGATTTAGAATACAATGGGATATTTCATTGTAAAATTCTTACTTCTTTTTTTAATACAAATTCATTTTTTTAATAACTTTATCTGAACTAAAACACTGAAAATGAAAAATATAAATAAAACAATAAGAAAAGCAGTAACAATATGTTTAGCTGGATCGTTTTTTTTGATTTCTATTGACAGCATAGCGCAGCGTCGTGTGGGCGGTGGCGGTGGCGGCGTTCACAGACCTAGTGGAGGAACTCAAAGACCTGCTGTAAACAGACCAGCCAATCAGTCACGACCTACAGTAAACAGGCCTGCAACAACAAGACCTGGCTCTAATGGTTCAGGAACCAAAGTTACCAGACCTGCTAATACTTCAAACACAAATATTAACAGAAATAATTCTGTCAACAGAAATTCTGGTAATCGAAATTCTGGCAACATAAACAATTCAGGTAATAGAAATACGAATATAAGCGGCAATACCCGAAACGTTGACAGAAGCAGAGACATTACCATAAATAATAACAGAAATACTGTTGTTAGACGAAATACTGTTGTGTATGCCCGTCCTCCATATGTTTATGGCGGTTACAGATATCATGCTTATAACCCGTATTACTTTCATCCATACAGACCATTTTATTATGGTCCGGTTTGGCACCCGTGGGGATTTTTTGTTGCCACTTTAGCCGTAACAGCAATAGTTGTAAGTGTCGAAAGCACGCAGTATCATTACGATCAGGGAGTTTGGTACGCGCCTTCCAATGGAGGTTATACTGCGGTTCCTGCGCCAGTTGGAGGAACAGTAAACAATATTCCGAGTGGAGCGCAGACTGTTAATACAGGAACGGTCAACAATTATTATTACGGAGGAACTTATTATGAAAAGGACGGCAATACCTATAAAGTTGTGCCTCCAACAGCAGGAACGGTTGTTGACAATTTACCCGAAGGCGGTAAAGAAGTTACCATTGGCGATGTAAAATATGTGAAGTTTGGCGAAACCTACTATCAACCTGTAAAAGTTGATGGAAAAGACAAATACGAAGTGGTTTTGGTGGAAGAAGATAAATAACAAAATACAATTATTTTATTAATTCTATCAAACTAATATAACTTTAAAAGTTATTTTCATACTTTTGATTCAACTTATTGACAACCAATACAGCTCAAAAAACCATTACAATGAAAAATAAAACTTTTTGGATTTTCGCTATACTAACAATCTCCATAATTTCAATTACTTACGGTGTAACCAAATTAATTACGCCTAAACCAAAAGTAACCGAAGCGGCTTTAGATTGTCATGAAATTCCAAATACATCAGAACCATCGGCATTTAAACCTACAATTGAAAATAAAAATAAACCAGCAGGAAAAGCTCCTGAAGGAATGGTTTGGATTCCCGGCGGCGAATTCTCCATGGGAAGCAATGTTGCAGATGAAAGTTTATGCAGTTTATCTGGCGTAACAAAAGATGCTGCTCCTATTCATCGTGTTTATGTTGACGGTTATTATATGGATAAAACCGAAGTAACAAACGAAGAATATGAAAAGTTTGTAAAAGCTACGGGATACATTACCGTTGCAGAACAAAAACCAACTAAAGAAGAATTTCCAACCGCTGCCGAAGAAGATTTAATTACAGGTTCTGTAATATTTACTCCTACTCCATCAGCCGTAAATTTGAATAATTTTCTGCAATGGTGGTCTTACGTTGGCGGAACAGATTGGAAACATCCGCTTGGACCTCAAAGTTCTATAAAAGGAAAAGAAAAGTATCCTGTTGTTCATATTACTTATGAAGATGCTGCAGCTTATGCAAAATGGGCAGGAAAAAGACTTCCAACAGAAGCTGAATGGGAATTTGCAGCCAGAGGCGGAAAAACGGGAGAAATATACGCTTGGGGAAATACGTTGAAACCAAACGGAAAATTTCAGGCAAATATTTATCAGGGACATTTCCCAATTAAAGATGGTGATACGGGAGAAGATGGTTTTAAAGGAATTGCTCCTGTCGCACAATTTGCACCAAATGCTTACGGATTGTATGATGTTGCAGGAAATGTATGGGAATGGACAAACGATTGGTACAGCGTTGATTATTATAAAACATTAAGCGAAAGCGGAAAAACTGCCAAAAATCCGCAAGGGCCAGATGCTTACAATGATCCTAACGATCCAACACAAATAAAAAGAGTGCACCGCGGCGGATCTTTTTTATGTACAGATCAATATTGTACAAGATATATGGTGGGAACCAGAGGAAAAGGCGAAATTAGATCTGCTGCCAATCATCTTGGTTTTAGATGTGTAAAAAGTATTTAAACGAAAAACATTTATTTCAAAAAATATATTCAACTTAATAAATCAGGTGTCCTTACAGGACACAATCAAAATCTTAATATTCTTGCTACCAACCAAATATTCCTAACGGAATAATTTTTTTTAAACTGAAAAGGCTCATTCCGTTAGGAATGTCTGATTAGTAGAAATTCAATTTGTTGAAAGATATACGTTCCGTAGGAACGTTTGACTATTAGAACAGATAATTCAATAAAAAACAGGAGGCTGTCTACAAAAACGGTCTCTTTTTTTATTATTTTCGATACTAAGACCGCAAATTTACCTGCTAAAAAAAATGTCTATATTTGCTAAAAATAAAAAGAAATGCAACATATCATAGATCGTTTTATCAGTTATGTAACAATTGATACAGAATCAGATCCGAATTCAAAAACAACCCCAAGTACAGAAAAACAATGGAATCTTGCCAATAAATTAGTTGAAGAACTAAAAACAATTGGTTTAACAGATGTCACCATAGATGACAAGGCTTACATTATGGCAACTTTGCCAAGTAATGTGGATCATGAAGTCCCGACAATTGGGTTTGTTTCTCATTTTGATACTTCGCCAGACTTTAGCGGGGCAAATGTAAAACCACAGATTGTAGAGAATTACGACGGAAAAGATATTGTTTTGAATGCTGAAAAAAACATCGTTCTTTCTCCTAATTACTTTAAAGATTTATTACAATATAAAGGGCAGACAATCATTACAACCGACGGAACTACTTTGTTAGGTGCCGATGATAAAGCCGGAATTACGGAAATTGTTTCGGCAATGGAATACTTAATCCAGCATCCGGAAATTAAACACGGGAAAATCAGAATTGGTTTTACTCCCGATGAAGAAATTGGTCGCGGCGCGCATCATTTTGATGTGGAAAAATTTGGCGCTCAATGGGCTTATACCATGGACGGAAGCCAGATTGGCGAATTAGAATATGAAAATTTTAATGCTGCCGGAGCTAAAATTACTTTTAAAGGAAAAAGCGTTCATCCTGGTTATGCAAAAGGAAAAATGATCAACTCGATGTTGATTGCAAATGATTTTATCAATGAACTTCCAAAAGGTGAAACGCCTCAGGAAACAAAAGGTTACGAAGGTTTTTTTCACGTTCATCATTTAACGGGAAGTATTGAAGAAACCGTTTTAGAATTAATTATCCGCGATCATAATAAAAGCAAATTTGAAAAACGTAAAGATTTAATTGGAAAAATTGCCAAAAAAATCAATAAGAAGTTTGCGAAACAATTTGGTGAAGATATTGTAACTGCTGAAGTTAGAGATCAGTATTATAATATGAAAGAAAAAGTGCTTCCGGTAAAACATATTGTTGATATTGCCGAAAAAGCAATGCGCGAATTAAACATCAAACCAATCATAAAACCTATTCGCGGCGGTACTGACGGATCTCAATTATCATATATGGGATTACCTTGTCCGAATATTTTTGCCGGCGGACATAACTTCCACGGAAAATACGAATATGTTCCAGCAGAAAGCATTCAAAAAGCAACTGATGTTATTGTAAAAATTGCTGAACTTACAGCAATTCCGGGAATTTTTGATTCAAAAGAAAAACCTAAAAGAACAAGATAATTTGGAATCAGCTTCTGAAAATAAAGGCATGTGGAAATATAGCGGTCAATGGGAAGAGGAATTACTTCTCCTAAAAGCTATTATTGACAAAACCGAACTAAAAGAAACCACAAAATGGGGCGGTCCGGTTTATGTTTATGAGAAAAAGAATGTTATTGGTTTAGGAGGTTTTAAAGATTATTTTGCGATTTGGTTTTTTAATGGCGTTTTTCTGAAAGATGAGAAAAAGAAACTTATTAATGCGCAGGAAGAAGTTACAAAATCCCTGCGTCAATGGCGTTTTGCTTCAAAAGAGGAAATAAACGAAAAAGAAATTTTAGAATATATCTTAGAAGCTATTGAAAATGAAAAGCAGGGAAAAATCATAAAACCTTCAAAAAAAGAAGCCATAGTTTCTGAACTTCTTAATGCAGAAATGATTAAAAATCCAGCTTTGAAATCGGCTTTTGAAAAATTTAGTCCTTATAAACAATACGAGTTTTTAGAATATATTGAAACTGCGAAACAGGAAAAAACAAAACTTTCGAGAATTGAAAAAGTGATTCCGATGATTTTGGCGAATGTTGGGTTGAATGATAAATACAGGTAGTTAAATTCCAATTTTTTAAAATTCCAAATTCCATCCCGATAGCTATCGGGACTGAGCGAAGTCGAAGAGCTTTCAAACCTATACGAGACCTTTGTCAAAGTTTAAAACTTTGACAAAGGTTTTCGCATTTTTGTCATTCCGAGGAACGAGGAATCTTCGTAAGTGGCTCGACATATATCGCCAATCTTTGTAGAGTTCCTTGCGAAGATTCCTCGTTACTCGGAATGACAAGATTGCGGGTTATGCAATGCGTGATAAACATGCGTGATAAGCATCGTGAGATTGCTTCGTTCCTCGCAATGACCACACGTTTAGTATAAACAAAAAAAATCCCAAACTCCATTTGGAATTTGGGATTTAAAATATTGTAATATAAAAAAGATTAAGCTTTTTTATTCAAAGCAACGCTTAATTCTAAAGAAATAGCTGAACGCTCTAATTTTAATTTTCCTGACATAGTTTCGATTACAACAGTAGTTTCTGCTAATTCAGCAATTTTACCGTGGAAACCACTTTTAGTAACTATTTTATCACCTACTTTTAGGCTGCTTTCAAATTCTTTTTCGTTTTTTGCTCTTTTTTGCTGTGGTCTGATCATGAAGAAATAGATTACCACAAACATTAATAGAAATGGCGCAAATTGAGTTAATTGTCCCATAATTTAAATTCTGTTTTTGATTTATTATTAATATTTTTTTCTCTTCGACTTCGCTCAGAGTGACATTATTTTTTATTCAACTTTGTTCGATTCTAATCCGTCTTGGAATGCTCTTCGACTTCGCTCAGTCCCGATAGCTATCGGGATGGAATTTGGAATTTTAAAATTTGATTATTCTAAAATTTTACATTAACCCTCTACCAACTTTTACCATCTTTTTATTAGCGGTAAGTTCTTTTACAAGGTTATCTAAAATTCCGTTGATAAAAATACTACTTTTTGGTGTAGAATACTCTTTTGCAATTTCTAAATATTCGTTAAGAGTTACTTTTACAGGAATTGAAGGGAATTTCAAGAATTCGCAAATCGCCATTTTCAGGATAATCGTATCGATTTCTGCAATCCTTTCACTGTCCCAGTTTGGCGTTTTATCGTCATATTCTTTTGCTAAAACAGCTTCGTTTAAAACTGTTCTTCTAAATAAATCTTTAGCAAAATCTTTATCTTCAATATCTTTGTACAATTTAGGAACTCTAAAATCGTCTGGATCTTCGGTTTTAATTGCTTTTAATTGTTTAATGATATGCGTATTTACAACCGGAATATCATCAACCCAAGTCAATTTATCATCTTCTAAATACTCGTATAATTTGTCGTTTGGAACAATAACCTCAGCAAATAAATCAGCAATAAATTGTTTGTCTTCTTCAAAAGTATTGACATTATTGCTCATGTATTTTTTATACAAATCACTTGCTTTAATATCATTTAAAAGCAAAATAATGTAATCGTCGTTTAATGACCAGTTGTTGATTTTACGATTTTCTAAAGCAATGCTTAGGGAATTACTTTCGGCAAGAAGCTGAAAGATTTTGTTTTTGATGAACTTTTCGTTCGGGTTACGTTCTGCTGCAGTAGCAAGATGTTTTTTGCTTGACAGATGCAAGAATACAGATTCTTTTTTGCAAATTTCAATCAATGAAGAAAGCATTATAAGATATAAGTCCTGAATATTATCAATACTGTAAAAAAGAAACTTCTCTTCTTTTTCCATATTATCAGAACCGCTTTGGTGCATTGCATAAATGGATTGCATGACTTTAACGCGTATGTGTCTTCTATTTACCACCTTGTAAGAACATTTAAAAATTAGTCTGCAAAAGTATAACTTTTAAGGCATATTTTAAAATTAATTCGCAAAAAAGTCATGGTTTTAGTGGTCTGTTGCAGTTCAGTGATCAGTTTTCAGGATTTAGTGATCAGTTGAAATATATATAGAAAAAAAATCTCAGTTTACAGACCAAACTGTAAACTGAGACTGAATACTATAACTGAACACTAAACACTAATTATTTCTTAGCGTTTTCAATTTTTCTCGCATCGATACGATTTTGAGCAATTGTAAGTGCAGCTTTGTGAGTTGTCATACCGTTTTTCACAGCATAATCGATAATTTCTAAAGTAGTATTGTAGATGTTTTCGGTTTTAGCCATGATTTCAGCTTTACCATAATGCTCTAATTCAGCATAAACATTGATGATTCCACCAGCGTTGATCAAGAAATCAGGAGCATATAAAATTCCTCTTTCCTGTAATCTTGCACCGTGAACATTTTCATCCGCTAATTGGTTATTTGCTGCTCCAGCAATAACTTTAGCTTTAATTTTGTTTACTGTATCATCATTAATTGTTGCTCCCATTGCACAAGGCGCATAGATATCAACATCTGCTGTATATAAATCTTCACCAGTATAAATTGTTGCATTGTATTTTGATGCAACCTGATATAATTTTTCTTCATTAATATCAGTAATTGTTACCTGTGCTCCTTCTTTAGTTAAATACTCAACCAGAGTTTCACCAACGTGGCCAATTCCCTGAACCAAAACTTTTTTACCATCAAGAACATCAGAACCAAACTGACTTTTAGCAGCAGCTTTCATTCCTAAATAAACTCCGTAAGCTGTTACAGGAGAAGGATTTCCAGATCCGCCTCTTTCTTCAGAGATTCCGGTAACGTAAGGCGTTACGTCTCTTACAGTGTCCATGTCTTTAGTTTCCATTCCAACATCTTCAGCTGTAATATATCTTCCGCTTAAAGAGTGAACAAACTCACCAAACTTACGCATTAATTCAGGAGTTTTCTGCGTTTTAGCATCACCAATAATTACTGCTTTTCCACCACCAATATTTAAACCGGTAATTGCAGATTTATAAGTCATACCTCTTGAAAGACGCAAAACATCGTTTAATGCTTCCCATTCCGTATTGTAATTCCACATTCTAGTACCTCCTAAAGCTGGCCCCATAACTGAATTATGAATACCAATAATTGCTTTTAAACCTGTATCTTTGTCATTGCAAAATACAATTTGTTCGTGATCGTCAAAAGATAATTGACCAAAAACAGGATCCATTTTTTGAAGTTCCTTTCCAGTTGCGAAAGTTGCATCCATAGCGTTACTATTTAGTTGTTTAAAATTATGAATTTGTCAAAAAGACAACTCAAACATAAACAAAAAATATACATGTGCTAATTTTTTATCTTTAAAATAACAATTATACAAAATATTTATTTTGATTAGATTGCATTTTATTATACTTTTAATTAAGAATAATTCATAAAATTAAATCAAGTCAATATTGAATCTCTTAAAAAAATGAAAGAATTAAGCTATTTAAACAAATATTTCATTAAATATAAATTCAGTTTTTCCTTCGGAATTTTAATCACCATAATCGCACAAATATTCTTTTTATTTACTCCAAAGCTGGTTAGCCATTCTTTTGACGTTATCGAAAAGTTTTTAAAACTATCAGATGCCGATAAAAAATCTTCTATGCTTGTAGACTTTTATCAGCAGGAATTAATTCATAACGTGCTCTTAATCACCGGAAGTGCAATTGTTGGAGGATTCTTAACTTTTTTAATGCGCCAGACTTTAATCGTAATGTCACGCCATATTGAGTTTGATTTAAAAAATGAGGTTTTTAGGCAATACGAAAACCTTTCTCAAAATTTCTACAAACAAAACCGTACGGGAGATTTAATGAACAGAATTAGTGAAGACGTTTCTAAAGTTCGTATGTATGTAGGCCCGGCGGTAATGTATACTATAAACACGTTCATTCGTTTTGCCATCGTATTATTATATATGTATAATGTTTCGCCTTTGCTGACTTTATATACAATTTTACCATTGCCAATTTTGTCTTATTGTATTTTCAAATTAAGTTCAGAAATCAATAAACGAAGCACTACTTTTCAACAGTATTTATCTAAGGTTTCGAGTTTTACACAGGAAATATTTTCAGGAATAAGAGTTATAAAAGCTTATTCTTTAGAAAATCAGCATCAAAATAATATGGTAAATCTTTCGGATGAAAGTAAACGCAAGAGTTTAGATTTAGCCAAAGTTCAGTCGCTGTTTGGACCTTTGATGATTGCCCTTATCGGAATCAGTAATTTAGTTGTAATTTACTTTGGAGGCGTAATGTACATCAACGGAACGATTCCGAATATTGGTACAATTGCCGAATTTATTTTATATGTAAACATGTTAACCTGGCCTGTAGCTTCTCTTGGATGGGTTTCTTCTATGGTTCAGGAAGCAGAGGCTTCTCAAAAGCGTTTAAATGAATTTTTGAAAATTGAACCAGAGATTAAAAACAACAATCAAAATTCATCAGATATACAAGGTTCAATTGCTTTTGAAAATGTAAGCTATACGTATGAAGATACTAATATTGAAGCTTTAAAAAATGTAAGTTTCACGGTAAAAAAAGGAGAAACACTTGCCATTTTAGGAAAAACAGGTTCCGGAAAATCTACTATTTTATCTCTAATTTCCCGTCTTTATGATGTTACCGATGGAAGAATTACAATTGATCAAAACGAAATCAGTTCTTTAAATTTAAATGATTTAAGAAACAGCATCGGAATTGTTCCTCAGGATGCTTTTTTGTTTTCGGATACTATTAAAAATAACATCAAATTCGGAAACCAAAATGCTACTGACGAAGAAGTTATTGAAGCTGCAAAAAATGCTGTAGTTCATGATAATATCATCGCTTTTAACAAACAATACGACACTATTTTAGGAGAAAGAGGAATTACGCTTTCGGGCGGACAAAAACAGCGTGTATCGATCGCGAGAGCGATTATAAAAAATCCGGCGATTTTACTTTTTGATGATTGTTTGTCTGCCGTTGATACCGAAACTGAGGAAACAATCCTACATAATTTGTTTGAAATTTGTAAGGATAAAACTACCATAATTATCAGTCACCGAGTGTCGTCTGCCAAAAACGCTGATAAAATCATTATTTTAGAAGATGGCGAAATCATTCAACAAGGCTCTCATAATCAATTAATAAATCAGGAAGGTTACTACGCATCGTTATATTTAAAACAACTTTCGGAAAAAGAATTACTTTAATTGTTGCGTAATAGATAAATTTTTATGATTTTTGAGTACTATTAATTACCAAAAATGATAGAACGTATTATGAGAGAAAATGACATGTTAGAAAAAGAAGAGATTTTTTCTAAAGTATTACGAGCAGGAAGAAGAACTTATTTCTTTGATGTGAGAGCTACTAAAGCTGACGATTATTATATTACGATTACCGAAAGCAAAAAGTTTACAGAAGAAGATGGTTCTTTTCACTTTAAAAAACACAAAATTTATTTATACAAAGAAGATTTTAGTGCTTTTGCCGAAATACTAGAAGAAATGACTTCATACGTTTTGAACCACAAAGGTGAAGAAGTAATCTCTGAAAGACATCAAAAAGATTTTAAAAAAGAATACGGTTCTGATAAAGCTGAAACACCAAGATCTAGCTTTACTGATATTGATTTTGACGATATTTAATCTTATATAACTTTTCTAAAAGTTCAAGTCCAATATGTGCAGCATTTTTGGACTTTTTTTATATATTTAAGTTCTCGATTTTAGATTGTAGACTGTAGATTTTAGATTTTTATATTTTGGAATTTGGAATTTAAAATTTGGAATTTAAGATTATTAAATGCAATTCAACTATTTTCAAATGAAAAAATTACTTTTCTTATTTAGTTTCATTTTTATTACATTTTCAGCGTCTGCTCAAAAAACAGAATATGAAACAAAATCAAACATTCAATATTATTCTTCAGAAATAAATAAATCCGATAGTTACATTAACGAAAGATGTGTTCTGGATATTTATTATCCAAAAAACACAAAAGGCTTTGCTACAATTGTCTGGTTTCATGGCGGAGGTTTAACGGGCGGAAATAAAGAAATTCCCGAAGCTTTAAAAAATAAAGGTTTTGCCATTATTGGTGTAAATTACAGATTGTCTCCAAAAGCAAAAACGGTAAAAGCGATTGAAGATGCGGCGGCGGCTGTTGCCTGGGCATTTAATAATATCAGCAATTATGGCGGTGATTCTTCTTTAATATTTCTTTCTGGTCATTCTGCCGGAGGATATTTAGATATGATGGTTGGTCTAGATAAAAAATGGCTGCAAAAAGAAGGAATTGATGCTAATAAAATTGCCGGACTTATCCCGTTTAGCGGACAATGTATTACGCATTTTGAAGTTAGAAGAGAAAATGGAATTCCGGAAAAACAACCTACAATTGATGCTTTTGCGCCTTTGTATCACGTTCGCGCCGATGCTCCGCCCCTTTTATTGATTACTGGGGATCGTGAACTTGAAATGTTGGGCCGATATGAAGAAAACGCATACATGGCAAGAATGATGAAATTAGTTGGACATACACAGACTAAACTTTACGAATTAGATGGCTACGGTCACGGAATGACTGAACCTGGTTTTCCGTTATTGGTAAACGAAGTCAACCGAATTTTAAAAGAAAAACAAACTAAGAAATAAACATATAATTCCACGGCAATGGAAACACAACTTTTAATTTTACCGGGATTAGGAAATTCCGGAGAGAAACACTGGCAGACCTTT
Organism: Flavobacterium sp. FG68; assembly: GCF_057808895.1. Taxonomy (NCBI): domain Bacteria; kingdom Pseudomonadati; phylum Bacteroidota; class Flavobacteriia; order Flavobacteriales; family Flavobacteriaceae; genus Flavobacterium; species Flavobacterium sp. FG68. The sequence continues at coordinate 98,418 of NZ_JBMDIY010000013.1, read as the reverse complement.
TGGCATGAAAAATTTAAAAATTCAATTCGTTTGGTTCAGGACAATTGGGACGAACCTGTTCGAGAAGATTGGATTGCTCGCTTAAACGAAGCTGTTTCTAAACTAGAAAGCCCAACGATTTTAGTAGCTCACAGCCTTGCCGTTTCATTAGTGTTACATTGGGCAGAAAGTAATTCGAATAAAAATATTATTGGTGCTTTATTAGTCGCTCCCGCCGATGTTGATTCACCAGAACATACTCCAGATATTATTAGAAATTTTTCTCCAATGCCGCTTTATAAATTGCCTTTTCCATCGATTGTTGTGGCGAGTGAAAATGATCCGTATGCTTTATTTGAAAGAAAACAATATTTTGCAGAAAAATGGGGAAGTGATTTCGTAAACGTTGGTGAACAAGGCCATATTAACTCTGACTCTGATTTAAGATATTGGGAAGAAGGGCAGTTGATTTTACAACAATTAATTGCAAAAATAAATACTACAAACTAATGTTTTGTAAGCAAATTTAACCGCAAAGCACGCAAAGGTATTACGCAAAGTTCACAAAGTTTTTTTTATTAAAAGCTTGCGAAATCTTTGATTTATTAAAGGTCACAAAGCTGGAGTTAAAAAATAATTAGTGTAAATTCGTGCAATTCGTGGCAAAAAATTAACCACAAAATCAAAAATCCTTTTTAATCTGTGTAATCTGTGGCAAACTGAAAACTGCGACTGCGACTGAAAACTAAAAAACTACCCTATTCGAAGCCCATTTGGTATTTTAAAATCAGGAGCTAGTAAAATAACATCTCCCTCCTCGCCTACAGCACCAAGAACAAGACATTCGCTCATAAATTTTCCGATTTGTTTTTTGGGGAAATTTACAACCGCGACAATTTGTCTGTTTAGTAAATCTTCTTTTTTGTATCGTTTTGTAATTTGTGCAGATGATTTTCTGATACCTATTTCGGCACCAAAATCTATTGTTAATTGAAAAGCAGGTTTTCTGGCTTCGGGAAAATCATTTACTTCGATGATAGTTCCTACACGCATATCTGTTCTTTCGAATTCGTTCCAGGCTAAATCCATTTTGAAAATTGTTTATTTACAAACCTATAAATTTTGTAAGTAATACAACTAATTCTATAACCTATTTTTTTATACTAGGTTTAATTTTACTACACATGCATTAGTAACTAATTAGTAAAAATATAAAAATGGAAAATAGTGTAATAAATGCCAATCCAACTCTAAGGGATTTAGATTTTGATATTCATCAATTAAATACAGATAAATTCATTGAAACTGCCAAAAACGTAAAGCTTTATGTAAAAGATTACGGAAAAGGAAAACCAGTTATTTTAATTCACGGATGGCCGCTTTCTAACGAAATGTGGGAATATCAGGTTGAATATTTGGTTAAAAATAATTACCGTGTAATTGCCTATGACCGCCGTGGTTTTGGTAAATCGTCACAACCGTGGGAAGGTTATGATTATGATACTTTAACGGATGATTTGAGCGAAATTATAAACCAGCTGGAATTAGAGAATGTAACTTTGGTTGGATTTTCTATGGGTGGCGGTGAAGTGGTTCGTTATTTTAGCAGATATCAGGGAAAAGGTGTTGCAAAAGCCGCTTTGATTTCGTCGATTATTCCTTTTTTATTAAAAACAGAAGATAATCCAGACGGACATCCAAGAGAAAAAAGTGAAACTACCGCAGCAGCAATCAAGGAAGACAGAATTGGATTTGTTGATAATTTTGGTAAGACATTCTTTGGCGTAAATATTATCAATAAACCGTTAAGCACAGCTTTATTAGAATATTACAGAATGCTTTGTTCTTTTGCTTCTCCACACGCAACTTTAAAATGTGCCGAATCTTTTTCTTTTACTGATTTTAGAGACGAATTAAGTACTATAACAGTTCCAACTTTAATTATTCACGGAAATGACGATAAAATTGTTCCTATCGATTTAACGTCTAAAAAAGCTTCTGAAGCTATTGCAAATAATACATACATTATTTACGAAGGCGCTCCGCATGGTTTGTTTTATACAGACAGAGACAAATTAAACGAAGATTTACTTGAATTTTTAAATTCATAAAAATAATATGGCCACAGATTTCACGGATTAAACGGATTTTCACAGATTAAAATTAAATAATCAGTTTAATCCGTAAAATCTGTGGGCTAAATAAATACTGTTAAGTATACACAACAATTCTTCTTGTGCTCTTTTTTATACAGAATTTAAAGGCTATTTTTGAGTATTAATTTCTGTAAAAATGGCACGTACTCCTTCAAATATGATTCCGCTTGGGACAATTGCTCCAGAATTTTATCTAAAAGATACAAATTCGAATCACACTTATTCGTTTGAAGATTTAAAAGGTTCAAAAGGTACGCTTGTTATTTTTATGTGCAATCATTGTCCCTTTGTAATTCACGTTATTAATGAAATCGTGATGATCTCTAATGATTATCGTGTTCAGGGACTTGGCATTATTGCTATTTCAAGCAATGATGTTGTAAAATATCCGCAGGATTCTCCAGAATTAATGACTGATTTTGCTTTACAGCATAAAATTGATTTCCCTTACTTATTTGATGAAACACAGGAAACAGCAAAAGCATACGATGCAGCCTGCACGCCCGATTTCTATTTATTCGACAATCAGGATAAATTGTTTTACAGAGGACAGCTTGATGATTCAAGACCCGGAAACGGGATTCCGTTAAGCGGAACTGATTTAAGAAACGCAATTGATGCCTTAATTTACAACCGAACCTTGAATGAAATTCAGAAGCCAAGCATTGGGTGTAATATCAAATGGAAATAAAATTTGTAAGAATCAGAAAACTTTACCTATCTTTGCAGATCATAATTAAAATCACTCATTGTGAACACTATAACAATATCTACAGTTTTTAGACCTGCGTTTTCTTGTAAGATAAAATCGCTTTCGGCTGTATTTATTTCACATAGTAAGGCCTTTATTAATTAGGCCTCCGTCTATTTCAATTCTTCTTTCAGGCGGAGGATTTACATCGATTTAAACATTTACTTATTTGACAAAATTTAAGTTTTGGTCAGATACTTTTTTGTTTTTCAAACTAAATACTTTACACGCTTGTCTTTTTTTAAACAAGCTGAGCGACAACTCGCTTTAGAAAGCATAAAAGAAGAAAAATCATTCAAATTCAATAACAATAAATTCAATATAGATATGAAACCAACACCCACTTTCTGTAAATCAGATTATCAATTTTTAAGGGAATTGATTTTAAAAAGTAAAAATTCGACAAATACTAAAGAAGCTAATCAGCTTTCGCAAGAATTAGACCGCGCTGTAATAAGCAAGGAAAGCGAACTCGACAACTCTGTTATCAGAATAAATTCTGTTGTAACAATTGAAGATGTAATAGCGAAGAAGCAAATGAAAATTCAAATTGTTTTACCTTCATCTGCTGATATAAAGCAATCAAAAATTTCAATTCTGGCACCTTTAAGTGTTGCTATTATTGGTTTTAAAGAAAATGACGAAGTTGACTGGGAAATGCCGGCTGGTATCAAAACTTTAAAAATTATCGCGGTAGACAATACGGCTGTACATCATTCCTAACTTTTTAAACACCTCATTTTGTGAAGGTGTTTTTTTATATCTATTTGAAAACAAAAAACCTGTTCAAATTATTGAACAGGTTTTTTGTTTTTTTTCTAAATACAAATTATAATTGCGAATGAATGTAATCTGTAATTGATGCCATTTGGGTTTCGTCCAGCTTCGCTTTTTTGCCCATTCTAACCAAAATTGGTCCCCATTCTTCTTTTGTATATTTCTTTGGATCTTTCAATTTGTGGCATTTTGCGCAATTGTTTTCATACAAATCTCTACCTGCTTCTAATTCAGGAGTTAATGCCACTGTTTTTGCAGGTTCGGGAGGAGCAGCTGCAACAGCTGGTGTTTTTTGAGTTCCGCAGGAAACTGCAAATAGAGCAAGTGCTGCAAGGATTAAAATATTTTTCATTGTCTCTGGTTTTTATAGTAAATATAAAAAAAATCCCATTCGGCTTGCGAATGGGATTGCTATTTAAAACAATACTAAATTGCTTGTAAATCCTTATTTTACGTCCATTAATTCAACGTCAAAAATCAAAGTTGCATTTGGCGGGATAACTCCTCCAGCTCCAGATGGACCGTAAGCTAAATCAGATGGAATTACAAAACGAGCTTTGTCTCCAACTTGTAATAAAGCAATACCTTCGTCCCATCCTTCGATAACTTGTCCAACTCCTAATTTAAATTCGATTGGTTTTTTACGTGGGTAAGATGAATCAAAAACTTTTCCGTTTTCTAAAGATCCTTCGTAGTGTACAGAAACTGTTTTTCCAGCTTCAGCTCTTTTACCTTCACCTTTTTGGATCATTTTGTAACGTAAACCGCTTTCTGTTTTATCAAAACCAGCAGCAAGTTGTTCCATTTTTGCTTCAGATTCTGCTTTTAAAGCCGCTTCACGTTTAAGGCGAGCACCTTTTAAACCAATAAAAGCTTCAATAGCATTCCATTTTTGAGCTTCTTCTCCAACTCTGATGATTTCTAAAGTCTCTAAAGCATCACCTTGTGCTACAGCATCAACTACATCTTGTCCTTCTACAACGTGACCAAAAACACTATGTTTTCCGTCTAACCAAGGAGTTGGAACGTGTGTAATAAAAAATTGAGAACCATTACTTCCAGGTCCTGAATTTGCCATAGATAAAACTCCCGGACGATCGTGTTTTAAACTTGGATCAAATTCATCATCAAATTTATACCCCGGATCTCCAGTTCCAGTTCCTTTAGGACATCCACCCTGAATCATAAAATCAGGAATTACTCTGTGAAAGTTTAATCCATCGTAGAATTTTTGTCCTTGAGGTTTTACTTTATTTTCCATATTTCCTTCTGCAAGAGCTACAAAATTCCCTACGGTTCCTGGTGTTAAGTCGTGTGTAAGTTTAACTAAAATCGAACCTTTGCTTGTGTTGAATTTAGCGTATATTCCGTTTTCCATGTTGTTATTTTTTAATTGAACGCAAATTTACAAATTAATTTCTTAATCAATTTGCGCTTTTTGTTTTTTAGATTTTGATTTATAAGTAAGTCCGTAAACGGTTAATGACAGTGCAGATAAAACCATACAGCCAATTGTTACAGCGTGCCATCCGCCCAGTTTCCACAATAATAATCCGTATGCAGATCCGGCAGCAGTTCCTAAAAAGCTAAACGACATAAAGACTGTATTTAGTCTGTTTCTTGCTTCTGGCAATAATGAATACACTCTGGTTTGGTTTGAAATATGAACGCCCTGGATTCCGATATCAATAAAGACAATTCCTATCGCAATTCCGATTACGCTTTCTATTGAAAAATAGAAAATCAAGAAACTTATCAGGATTAATAAGCAGCCATAACCAACTGCAATTCTCGAATTTCCTTTATCGCCGATTTTCCCAACCAAAGGCGCTGCCAAAGCTCCGGAAGCACCAACAATTCCGAATAAACCAATTGTGGCACTGTTAAAATGAAACGGTTCTCCGGAAAGCAATAAAACCATAGTAGTCCAGAAAGCTCCAAACTGAGCAAAACTGAAAACGTTGATTGCCGTAGCTTCACGCAAAACAGGCTGTGTTTTTATAAGTGTAAATAAAGACTGGATTAATTGCCCGTAAGTTCCCTGAAACTGAGGTTTATTTACTGGAAATTTACTCTGAATGACAAAAAAGATTAAAAGACAAATTCCGGCGGCGATATAAAACATCGATCTCCAGCCTAGAACTTCTCCAATAAAACCGCTTAAAGTTCTGGAAAGCAAAATCCCTACCAATAAACCGCTCATAATGGTTCCGATAACTTTTCCTCGCTGTTCAGGTGTACTTAAGGAAGCGGCTAAAGGCAAAATAAGCTGCGGCACGATCGAAGTGATTCCGATTAATAAAGAAGCAATTTGTAAAATAAGAAAACTTTTTGCCGTTGCCGCAATAAGCAACGCAATTACAGAGGCAAAAGTGGTGATTAAAATTTGCTTTTTTCGTTCTAATTTATCACCAAGCGGCACCATAAAAAACAACCCAATAGCATAACCTGCTTGAGTTAAATACGTTATAGTTCCGGCGCTGGCTTCTGGAATTTTAAATTCGTTGGCAATTAAAACAATTAAAGGCTGGCAGTAATAAAGATTTGCAACTATAAGACCAGTGCAAACTGCCATAAACAGGACGTTGGTTTTAGATAAATTCATTTTGCAAAAATACCATCAATATTTATAATTAAAGTTATTTTTTTTATAAAATCTGCGTAAATCTGCGTCTTCGCGATAGCGAATCCGTTTAATCTGCGTCAATTTTTAGAACGCGGATGACGCAGATTCGCTATCGCAAAGACGCGTATATTTACTGATTTTCTTTATAATTTATTTTAAGAAATCTTCTCTTGCGGGGCTAAAAACGTCTGTAAGCATTCCGCTTTCTAAACAAACAACTCCATGAATTGCGTGAGGCGGAATATAAAAACTATCGCCTTCTTTTAATGTTTGTGTAACGCCGCTTATGGTTACATCAAATTTTCCGCTTGCGATATACGTTACCTGAGAATGATAATGTTCATGTAAAACGCCAATTCCTCCAGTTTCAAAATGAACATTTACAAGCATAACCTTATCATCAAAAGCCAGGATTTTACGCTTGATTCCTTCACCAACTACTTCCCACTCTATTTCTTCTCCTTTTATAAACTCTTTACTTGTTTTGATATTCTGCATGATTTTTAAATTTATTCTTACAAAAATAAGACTTTTTTATGATTGGATTTAAATCAATTCTTTTGAAATAAAATCAGAGCTTGTTTTAATGGACTGAAAAGAATCTCCAGCATAATTATTTTCCTGCTCAACAAAAAAGTGAATCATTCCGGATTGTTTTGCCTCTTTAAAGAAAGGTTTAAAATCAATTGATCCTGAACCAATTTCTGTATTTAAAGCCGGATTTGTTTTATCCATATCTTTTACATGCCACATTTTAAAACGGCCCGGATTTTCTTTAAATAATTTTAGCGGATCATTTCCTGAACGAACTACCCAATATAAATCTAGTTCAAAATAAACCAGGTTTTTATCAGTTTCATATAATAAGATTTCATAACCCGTAACGCCATCATGTTTTTGAAATTCGAAATCATGATTGTGATACGCTAATTTTAACCCTGCTTCTTTGCACATTTTTGCAGCCTGATTCAAACGCTGTGCGATCTTTTTATAATCATCGATACTTTTTCTAAAAGGTTCGTCGATCCACGGAACGGTTAAAAATTCGTTTTTTAAAATCTTTGCAGCTTCAATTGCAGCAATTAATTCCGCTGTATTTCCGTCATATAAATAGCTTCCTAAATTATAATGTCCGCTAACTGCTTTTAATTTATTATCGTCCAATATTTTTTTCAATTCAACTGGAGACAATCCCCAAAACTGATCTTTAATAGAAAAACCATATGTTTCTACATTTGTATATCCTGATGCAGCAACTTTTTCTAAAGTCTGTTTTACATTTTTCGGAAGTTCCTCACGCAATGTATATAACTGCAAACCAATTTCTTTTTTATTCATAGAAAATGCTAATGACGGTAAAGCCAGAACAGCCGTAGCAGCCAGACTTGTGTTTATAATAAAGTTTCTTCTTGTAACCATTTTAATCTGAATTTTAGAAAAGTAAATCTACTATAAAAATTGATTCTCAAAATTATTTATAAAGTTTTGAAGCGCAATTTCTGTTTCTTCGTTTGTAATTTTTCCTTCAGCATCTATTTTTCCGCGAATGCCCTGAATCAAAAGCTGTGTATTATCATCGAATTTAGCTTCAAGGGTTTTCATAATTAATAAAAGCTGTTCATGTCCCATTTCTCCAGAAGCAGAAGCCGTAATTAATCCGACTTTTTTATTCGAGAAAATAGTGGTCGACACGCACCATTCTAAAGCATTTTTTAAACTTCCGGGCAGGCTAAAAACATATTCCGGAGTGCAGATTATAATTCCGTCGGCCTCCATTATTTTATTTCTGAACAAACTAATTTCTTCCGGCGGATTCTCTGTATCTAAATCTGGATTAAAATACGGAATTTGATCTAAATCTTCAAAAATCTCAACTTCAAAATCTGATTTTATATGTTCTGAAATATATTTTAGAATTTTATAATTACTTGAATTTTTCCTCGTACTGCCTGTTATGGCAACTATTTTTATCGTTTTCATTTTTATTGGATAACTGAAATATCTTTCTTCATTGCATCAGATTCCTCAGTCAGGTTATTTCTTTTAAAAAAATTGTCTAAATCGGTTAATCTCTTTTTATTATCATATTGAATACATGAATTTAATTTTCTCTGGCAGACAGAACACAATCGAATCGTACTTCTATCTGTTTCAGATAAACTGTTAGTACCATTCATTACACAATCAGCATTAATACAATGGTGTATTCCAAACATATGTCCAATTTCATGAGAACTCGTTTTGAGTAATCTTACTAAACACAAATCAAAATTTTCAGCAGTAAGTTTACCATCCTGAAATCTGTAAATAGAACTTACACCTACTTTATCTCTATAAGAAGCAAGTCCAAAAACATAATTCCATTCTGGTTTAGGATATAAATCCAATTCAGAAAGTCCCATCAATGCAATTCTATTCTCCGGTTTTTCTTCTTTTAATACATCATTGAAAAGATATCCTGCTAATAATTGTTCATGACCTTCCGTAGACATTCTTCTTGCTGAATTTGGAACTATATCATTAGAAATTGGTTCTAATGTTTTTGTTTTTAATTGAAAAAAGAGTCCTAAATACTCATTAACAAGCTGAATCTGTTTCTTTTGCAGAGAATTAAAATTTCCAATCGGTTTTATGTAAATAATATTCTCCTCTTTAGTCGGAACAATATGCTTAGATCTATAATATTGTTCAAAAGTCTGTCCATCTTCAGGATGAGAAAACAGCCAATCTCCATAACTTGGTTTTGGTAATTTAACGTCATTAGTTTTAATATCCTTAAAATAGGACGCTTCTTCTGTAATTTGTTTTGGAGCTTCTTTTGTGGTTTCTTTAGCTTTTTCTTTGTTACAAGCGCATAATAATATAAGAATGAAGAAGGCTATTTTTTTCATTTACGTTTTGGATATAATTAAAACCAATTTTAAATTAATTCCTTAAAAATAAACTTTTCATCATAATCAACTTCAAATTTTTCGAGAAAATTGATGTATTCTTCTTTAAAGGTTTTCTTTTTATGATGCTCTTCTTGATTTTCTATATAGTCAGCGACTGCACTTAATTGAGATTTACTATATGAAAATGCCCCATAACCTTCCTGCCATTCAAAATGAATGTTGGTAAATTTATTTTCGTTTATCCATTTTGATGAATTTTGCTTTATGCTTTTCATCAATTCAGATATTGATTGTGCGGGTCTTATTCCGATCAAAATATGAACATGGTCTGAAATACCATTGATTGCTAAGATCTTATGATTATTGTTTTTAATAATTCCTGAAATGTATTTATATAAATCATTTTTCCAGTTTGTGTGTATAGCCGCTTGTCTATATTTTACAGCAAAAACAAAATGAATGTGAATTTGGGTGTAGGTATTTGCCATGATTGTATAGTCCCTACGGGACATTTTTTCTTAAATAATATTTTTCTCTACCGATATATTATTCCTAGCGGAATATTTTTTGATTATCTTCAAATATATAAAAAAGAAAGAATATTCTTTCTTTTTATTTCAATAGAAATGTATAGTCCCTAACGGGACATTTGAACGTATATCTAACATTATTTCTACCGATATCTTATCCCTAAAGGGATATCTTTTTGATAGTTTTCAAATACAAACAAAAAAATATTCGTTTCATTATTATTTATTTTAAGATATAGTCCCTAACTGGACATTTGAATTCTCATCCATCTTTATTCTACCGATATTATGTTCCTAGCGGAACTTTTTAGCATAATTCTATTTTAATAAACTCCAATTAAAATCAATACAATATCCCGTTAGGGATAAAATATCGGTAGAAAAAAATATCGGTAAGTTTTTTTGTCCCGTAGGGACTATACATCTAGACAAAGAATAGAATATTGATGGTTTTATATAGCCCATAAAAACAATATATGCAAAAACAAATTGTTCCGTTAGGAACAAAATATCGATAGAAAATTTTGCATCGACATGATTTTTTGTCCCGTAGGGACTATACCTATTACATCTTCATTTTTAACTTCGTATCTTTGCCCAAATTATTGAAGAAAAAATGAGAATTGACATTGTTACACTTTTACCTGAATTATTAAGAAGCCCTTTTGAGGCATCGATTATGAAACGTGCCATTGATAAAGGCTTGGTCGAAGTACATTTTCATAATCTTCGTGACTACAGTACTAATAAACAAAAAAGTGTAGACGATTATCCTTTTGGCGGCGGCGCGGGAATGGTAATGACAATTCAGCCAATTGATGATTGTATTACGCATCTTAAAAGTCAGCGTGAGTATGACGAAATTATTTATATGTCTCCCGACGGTGAAACTTTAAACCAAAAAATGGCCAACAAAATGTCGATGTACGAAAACATTATCATTTTATGCGGACATTATAAAGGCGTTGACCAACGTGTTAGAGATCATTTTATTACTAAGGAAATTTCGATTGGTGATTACGTTTTATCTGGCGGAGAATTGGGCGCATTAGTTTTATCAGATGCGTTAATCCGTTTAATTCCTGGTGTTTTAAGCGATGAAACCTCAGCGTTGACCGATAGTTTTCAGGACAATTTACTATCAGGACCAATATATACAAGACCTGCGGATTATAAAGGATGGAAAGTTCCGGAAGTTTTAACCAGCGGACATTTTGCCAAAATTGACAAATGGCGCGAAGATAAAGCCTACGAACATACAAAAAACAGACGTCCGGATTTACTTGAATAAATTCCAAATTCCAATTAATCAACTAGTTAAGAAATTGGAATTTGGAATTTATTTTATTTGGAATTTTATTTTTTTTAACTACATTTGCACCCGAATTAGACTAACCTCTGGCGAGATCCGTGAATGTTACTCTATTAAACTATAATAATAAAATTATCATGGCAGATTTATTAAAATTCGTTCAAACCGAATTCGTTGCTAAAAAAGATTTCCCTGAATTTGGAGCTGGAGATACTATCACAGTTTTCTACGAAATTAAAGAGGGTGAAAAAACAAGAACTCAGTTTTTTAAAGGAGTTGTTATTCAAAGAAGAGGTTCTGGTAACACAGAAACTTTCACGATTCGTAAAATGTCTGGAGCTATTGGAGTTGAGCGTATCTTCCCAGTAAACTTACCAGCTTTACAAAAAATCGAAATCAACAAAAAAGGTGCAGTTCGTAGAGCTAGAATTTTCTACTTCAGAGAACTTACTGGTAAAAAAGCTAAAATTAAAGATAAAAGAAGATAATCATTTATCAATCTGTTATAAAAAACTCGTTTCATGTTATTTGAAACGAGTTTTTTTTATGCCTTTATTTTAAGCAGTATCAAAACCGTAATTTTTTAATATCAAAATCATCGATTTAGCAATTTTACGAAATCGTATTAGCAATCTGATAATTTAAGCAATTATCAGGAAAACTAAACCGTTTTCGGACTGTTTTTATTATATTTGCTCCGCTCATTTTGAGCCAGCTCATACCTTTTACATCGCCATTCTTTGACGACACGATTATAAAAAAAAAAAAAAAAAATGACACAGAATTCAAAAATTTTTTACACCTTAACTGATGAGGCGCCTCTATTAGCGACTTATTCTTTATTACCTATTGTTCAGGCTTTTACTTCAACAGCTGGTATTGCTATTGAAACTAGAGACATCTCTTTGGCAGGAAGAATTTTATCTAATTTTCCTGAGTCTTTAACAGATGCTCAAAAAACAGTAGATGCTCTTGCTGAATTGGGTCAATTAGCAACAAAGCCAGAAGCTAACATCATCAAATTACCAAACATTTCAGCATCTGTACCACAATTAAAAGCGGCTATTGCTGAATTACAATCTCACGGTTACAACGTTCCAAATTTCCCGGAAGATCCGCAAAACGATGCTGAAAAGGAAATTAAAGCAAAATATGCAAAAGTATTAGGCTCTGCTGTAAACCCTGTTTTACGTGAAGGAAACTCTGATCGTAGAGCGCCAAGAGCCGTTAAAAACTTTGCAAAAGCAAATCCACACTCAATGGGTGCCTGGTCTGCTGATTCAAAAACTAAAGTGGCTTCTATGCCAAACGGTGATTTCTACGGAAGTGAGCAGTCACTTACTGTTGCTGAAGCAAACGATGTAAAAATCGAATTTGTTGCAAAAGACGGAACTACAACTGTTTTAAAAGCGAGTACACCGCTTAAAGCTGGTGAAATCATTGACAGTTCTGTTTTAAGTGTAAAAAAATTAAAAGCTTTTGCAGCTGATGCTATTGCAGAAGCTAAAAAAGAAGGAGTTTTACTTTCTGTGCATTTAAAAGCTACAATGATGAAAGTTTCAGATCCAATTATCTTTGGCGCTATCGTTGAAGTATATTTTGCTGATCTTTTCAAAAAATACGAAACTTTATTTGCAGAATTAAATATTGATACAAGAAATGGTTTAGGTGATATCTACGCAAAAATTGCTGGAAGACCTGAACAAGCTGAAGTTGAAGCTGACATTACGAAAGCTATCGAAAACGGACCAGCTTTAGCAATGGTTAATTCTGATAAAGGAATTACAAACTTACACGTTCCATCTGATGTTATTGTTGATGCTTCTATGCCGGCAATGATCCGTACTTCTGGACAAATGTGGAACAAAGATGGTAAGGCACAAGATACAATTGCAGTTATTCCAGACCGTTCTTATTCTGGTATTTATACAGCAACAATTGATTTCTGTAAAAAACACGGTGCTTTTGATCCTAAAACAATGGGAAGTGTTCCTAACGTTGGATTAATGGCTCAAAAAGCAGAAGAATACGGATCTCACGATAAAACTTTCCAAATACAAGGTGATGGTGTTGTTCGTGTTGTTGATGCAAACGGAACTGTTTTAATGGAACAAAACGTTGAAACAAACGATATTTTTAGAATGTGTCAGGCAAAAGATGCTCCTATTCAGGACTGGGTTAAACTAGCTGTAAACAGAGCTCGTTTATCTCACACTCCCGCTGTTTTCTGGTTAGACGAAAACAGAGCGCACGATAGAGAATTGATCGTAAAAGTTCAAAAATACCTTAAAGATTACGATACTACAAACTTAGATATCCGTATTTTAAATCCGGTTGCTGCAACTGAATTTACTTTAGACAGAATCATCAAAGGTTTAGATACTATCTCTGTAACAGGAAACGTTTTACGTGATTACCTAACAGATTTATTCCCAATTTTAGAACTTGGAACTTCTGCAAAAATGTTATCTATCGTTCCTTTAATGAACGGTGGTGGATTGTTCGAAACTGGTGCTGGAGGATCTGCTCCAAAACACGTTGAGCAATTTACAGAAGAAGGATATTTACGTTGGGATTCATTAGGAGAATTTTTAGCTCTTGGTGCTTCATTAGAGCATTTAGGACAAACTTTAGACAATTCTAAATCTATTGTTTTAGCTGAAACTCTTGACGAAGCAAACGATAAATTCTTGGCAAACGATAAATCTCCGGCTCGTAAAGTTGGACAAATTGACAATCGTGGTTCTCACTTTTATCTTGCATTTTACTGGGCTCAGGCTTTAGCTGCTCAAAATAAAGATGCAGAATTAAAAGCGATCTTTACTCCTATTGCTGCAGAATTTGAAGCAAACAAAGCTAAAATCGATGCAGAATTAATTGGTGCACAAGGAAAACCTCAAAACATTGGCGGATACTACCAGCCAACTCCTGAGTTAGTAAGCAAAGCAATGCGTCCTAGTGAAACATTCAATGCTATTATTGCAAAAATAAAATAAGAAATGCACATTGTGTATTTTTAAAAATAAACAAAAAGGGCAGCTTTTACAGGCTGCCTTTTTTATTCTTAACTAATGTTTAACAATAGTTGGACTCTAATATTTAGTAAGAATTGCTAACTATGTAACTCAAAACCAAAACGATGATTACAAAAAAGATTAGTTTCCTTCTTATCATTATTTTTACCACACTTCATTCTTTCTCTCAGGATAAATTTACGCTAAGCGGTACTATTAAAGATTCAAAAAATAACGAAACCTTAATTGGCGTCAATATTTATATTCCGGCTTTAAAAATAGGAACGACAACAAACGAATACGGATTTTATTCCATTACAGTTCCTCGCGGCGAACATGAAATCGAAATTAGTTATGTGGGTTATCAAACTATTCAACAAACCATCACTTTAAACCAAAATACCAAAAACAATTTTTCCATCAGCGAAAGCGGCGAAGAACTTCAGGAAGTTGTCATTACAGATAATAAGAAGAAAATAAATATCAAATCTCCTGAAATGAGCGTTAACAAACTCTCCATTTCAACCATAAAAAAAATGCCTGTAGTTTTAGGTGAAGTCGATGTCTTAAAATCAATTTTATTACTTCCCGGAGTTACAAATGCAGGCGAAGGCGCTTCTGGATTTAATGTTCGCGGCGGCGGTGCAGATCAAAATTTAATTTTGCTGGATGAAGCAACAATTTTCAATTCCTCTCACGTTTTTGGTTTTTTCTCAGTTTTTAATCCCGATGCTATTAAAGATTTAAAATTGTATAAAGGCGGAATTCCGGCACGTTTTGGCGGAAGAGCTTCTTCTGTTTTAGATATTTATCAAAAAGACGGAAGCAGTAAAGATTTTCACATGAATGGAGGAATAGGTTTAGTTTCAAGCCGATTGCTTCTGGAAGGTCCAATTGTAAAAGACAAAGGTTCTTTTTTAATTGGCGGAAGAGGATCTTATGCCCATTTATTTTTAAAACTTTCAGAAGATAACAAAGATAATTCGGCTTATTTCTATGATTTAAATGCTAAACTGAGTTATAAAATAAACGACATTAACAATTTATATTTATCCGGATATTTTGGGCGGGATGTTTTCAGCTTAAACAAAAGTTTTACTAATATTTACGGAAATTCAACTTTAAACCTGCGTTGGAATCATTTATATTCTGATAAATTATTCTCTAATTTATCTCTTATTTACAGCGATTATTATTACGGTCTTGATTTGGATTATGTTGGGTTTAAATGGGATTCGGGAATTCAAAACTATAATATCAAATATGATTTCAAACATTATATTTCAGATAAATTCAAATTGAATTATGGTGTAAACGGTATTTACTATGAATTCAATCCGGGAACTATTATTCCAAGTAATACTTCTTCTGGAATTAATCCTGATCAATTAGATAAAAAATATGCATTTGAACCTTCGATTTATTTAGATGCCGAGAATCAGCTTTCAAAAAGAATAACGCTGGCGTATGGATTACGTTACAGTTTATTTTATCGTTTGGGTTCTTCAACCATAAATTATTACGACAATAATAGTCCGGTAGTTTTCAATTCAGATACAGAAGTTTATGAAAAAGGAGTTCCAACTTCAACAAAATATTTCGGTAAAAATAAAGTAATTCAGGATTATAATAATTTCGAACCAAGACTTTCGATATCGTATCAATTAAATGACGATCAGTCCATAAAAGCGAGTTATAATCGTATGGCGCAGTATCTTCAGTTAATTTCAAATACTTCATCTCCTACTCCGCTCGACGTCTGGATGCCAAGTGACAATTATATTAAACCGCAAATTGCAGATCAGGTTGCTTTAGGATATTTCCGAAATATTAAAGAAGGTGCTTATTCTCTGGAAGTTGAAACGTATTACAAAAAAATACAGAACAGATTAGATTATATTGACGGTGCCGATTTAATTGCCAATAATGCCATCGAACAAGTTATCCTGAACGGAAGAATGCGTGCCTACGGTTTAGAAATTATGGTTAAAAAAAACGAAGGCAAATTTAACGGCTGGGTTTCCTACACTTTATCAAAATCAGAACAGCAAACGCCCGGAAGAACTCCTGAAGAAATCGGGATCAACAACGGTCAATGGTACAGTTCTCCTTATGACAAAACACATAATTTGGCGATAACATCTGCTTATAATTTAAACGAAAAATGGTCTTTTGGCGCTAACTTCGCTTTGCAATCCGGGCAGCCGGTTACGTATCCAAATGCACAATATGAATATTTAGGAATTACAGTTCCAAGTTATGGCCTTCGAAATGAAAATCGTCTTCCGGCTTATCATCATTTAGATGTTTCGGCAACTTTAACGCCTCGAAGTAATAAAGGTAGAAACTGGAAAGGCGAATGGGTTTTTAGTATCTATAATTTATACAACCGAAGCAACGCAGCTTCCATCAACTTTAGGCAAAATTCTGATACAGGTTTAAATGAAGCGGTACGATTATCCATCTTTGGAATAGTTCCGGCTGTTAGTTATAATTTCAAATTTTAAATTTCATTTCTGCAAAGAAAATAAAAAGATATAGTATGAAAAAAGTAATCGCATTAATCGTCTTATTTACATCGGTTTTCTTCACAAGCTGTGAAGATGTTGTAGATGTTGAACTGGATACTGCTCCTCCAAAATTAGTTATCGAAGCAGCTATAAACTGGCAAAAAGGCACGATGGGAAAACAGCAGGTTGTAAAATTAACAACAACAACAGGTTATTTTGAATCGGTGATTCCTACGGTTTCCGGAGCAACTATTTATATTAGAAACAGTAAAAACGTGCAATTTAATTTTACTGAAGTTCCAAAAACGGGACGTTATGTATGTAATAATTTTGCACCTGAAATTAACGAAACTTACACACTAACCATTATTAGCGGAGGGAATACCTATACAGCATCTGAAACTTTAAAATCTGTTGCACCAATAACGCATATTGAACAAAATAATGAAGGTGGATTTACAGGAAAAGATATCGAAATAAGAGCCTATTTTAATGACCCTGCAGATGCAGACAATTTCTATTTATACAAATATGTATACTCTAATAAAGTCACTTCTAATTTTTATGTTGATGAAGATAAGTTTTTTCAGGGTAATGAATTCTTTAGTGTTTCTGATGATGACGAACTCAAAGCTGGAGATGAATTAGAAATAACACATTTCGGTATTTCAAAACAATACTATAATTACATGAATATTTTAGTAAGTATTGCCGGCAGTAATGTTGGCGGGCCTTTTCAATCGCCGCCCGCAACCGTAAAAGGAAACATCATTAATACAACCGATAAAGCAAATTATCCTTTAGGTTATTTTTCGCTTAGCGAAAGTCAGACAAAAAAATTTAAAATAGAATAATAAAACATGGAAGCCAGAATTGAAACTTTAACCGAGAAAAAACTGATCGGACAACATATTGAAATGTCTTTTATCGAAAACAAAACATTTCAGTTATGGAGTAATTTTATGCCAAAACGAAAGCAAATCAGAAACATAATTAATGAGAATTTATATTCGCTTGAAGTGTTTTCTCACGGGCATTTTGATAACTTTGACCCAGACAAAACATTTCAAAAATGGGCTGCTGTAGAAGTCGGAAATTATGACGAAGTTCCTGCAGAAATGGAAACATTAATTATTCCAGATGGTTTATATGCCGTTTTTATACATTATGGTCCTGCTTCTGAAGGACATAAAACCTATCACACAATTTTTGCAGAATGGCTTCCGAATTCAAAATACACAGTTGACGACAGGCCGCATTTTGCCGTTATGGATCATAAGTACAAAAAAGAAGATCCGGAATCAGAAGAAGAAATCTGGATTCCGATAAAAAACAGAGATTAACCGCTTGCCTACAAATTATTCTTTTTAATCTTCAAATAAAAAATATGTTAATCGAAACACTAAAAATACTTTTTAACAGGGATTTAAATAAACTCAAATTTGAAATTGAATCATACGAATTCGAAAAGCAAATTTGGGCAATTGATAAAAACGTTTCTAATTCTGCCGGAAATCTTACGCTTCATTTAATTGGAAACATCAATACTTATATTGGAGCCCAAATTGGAAAAACAGGATATATTCGAAATCGTCCTTTAGAGTTTTCCCTAAAAGATATTCCAAAATCAGAATTAATCGATAAAATCGAAAATACAATTATAGTTGTAAATGATGTACTGGATATTTTAACTGAAGAAGATTTAAATAAAATATATCCTGAAATCGTTTTTGAAAAAGAAATGACAACCGGATTTTTCTTAGTTCATCTTTCAACTCATTTAGCTTATCACGTTGGACAGATAAATTACCATCGACGATTACTTGATTTCTGATTTTAGATTGCAGATTTTAGATTATTTCAAAGCTGGAAAAAATCTAAAATCTAAAATCTGCAATCTAAAATTCTAACCGTATCTTTGTAGCACATTCAAAAAAACTCACATGTCATCACACCATATAGTTCGCGACGATCAGGAACCAGCTTTAATAATTGCAAACGGAGCGGCCTGCGATCCTGAATTATTAGGACAATTGCTAGAATGGTCTCCGCTCGTTATCGTTTTAGATTCGGCAATAGAAAGAGTGATTGAATTGGGTATTAAAGTTGATGTACTTTTAGGAGATTTTGACCGAGGTTTTGATCCCGAAATTTATAAAACTTCACAATATCCACTTGAAATTGTTCACACGCCAGATCAGGATAAAACCGATTTAGAAAAAGCTTTTGATTATTTAGTTAAAAGAAAAATTCCAGCCGTAAATGTAGTTTGGGCAACCGGAAGACGTGCAGATCACACAATTACTAACTTAACCAATATTGTTCGTTACAGAGATTTACTTAAAATTGTAATTCTCGACGATCATTCCAAAATCTTTTTGCTTCCAACAAAATTCGAAAAATGGTATACTGCTAAAACTCCAATTTCCTTAATCCCAATTGGTGTTGTAAACGGCATTTATTCTACCAATTTAGAATATCCCCTGCAAAATGACACCTTAACAATGGGTTACAGAACCGGAAGCAGCAATTCTGTGGCAAATGATGGCTTAGTTACAATTAACCACACAAACGGTGATTTGTTATTAATGGAATGTTTTGATTAAAGAGTCGAAGGCTCGGTTTATATTGTAAGGCCGGATTTCAATCCGGTTTACACAAAGATGCACATTAAACAGATCATACCTACGGAATTTTTAATCCCAAAAAAGGAATGCGTACCTTTGCCGCGAAATAAATCAAAATGAAAGCAGAAAACAATTCCCAAAAAGACAATTTACATCCAAGAAATCTTCATCGTTCCAGATATGATTTTGAACTTCTTATTTCAAATTGTCCCGAATTAAAAGCTTTTATTTCCATCAATAAATACGGAATCGAAACTGTTGATTTCGCTAATCCAAATGCGGTAAAAACTTTAAACAAAGCTTTATTGCAAACGTATTACGATATTCAAAACTGGGATATTCCTAAAAATTATCTTTGTCCGCCAATTCCTGGCCGAGCCGATTATATTCATTACATAGCCGATTTATTAGCTGAAACAAACAACAATCAAATTCCTGAAGGAAATTCTGTTTTAGGACTAGATATCGGATCGGGTTCAAATTTAATCTATCCGATATTAGGGAATTCAATTTACAAATGGAGTTTTGTTGCGACTGATATTGACAAAAAAGCAATCGAAAACTGCAGTAAAATTATCGAAGCTAATCCAAAATTAATTGACGCAATCAGTTTACAACAGCAGACAGAATCCCGATTTATCTTTAAAAATATTATAATTTCCGAAGACCGATTTACATTTACAATGTGTAATCCGCCTTTTCATGCATCGGCAGAAGAAGCCAATAAAAGTACTTCGAGAAAAGTTTCCAATCTAAATCCAAAAGAAAAAAGAAACACAAATCCAGTTTTAAATTTTGGAGGGCAAAATGCAGAATTGTGGTGCACCGGCGGTGAAATTGGTTTTGTAACACAAATGATTTACGAAAGCGCAAAATATGCTTCGCAAGTTTTATGGTTCACTACTTTAGTTTCTAAAAAAGAAAATCTTTCTTCTATTTACAAAACTTTGAAAAAGGTAAATGCTGTTGAATTCAAAACAATTGAAATGTCGCAAGGACAGAAAAATAGTCGTATTGTAGCTTGGAGTTTTTTGAATAATGCAGAACAAAAGTCTTTTAAAATTTAAAATTAATCCTACAAAATAAAATTTATTAATTTTTTATTCTTATATTTGCATCGTTAAATAGGTAATTCCTGAGTCAACGTGGCGGTGAAACATCTACCATAAATGTATTCTAAATACATCGTTTTTAGGGTCTATTTTTAAAATACCAAAGGGCTTTTTAGCCCTTTTTTTTATGGCATGAAAATATACATTGATGAAAGTGGCGATTTAGGATGGAAGTTTGATAAACCGAATAGATATGGTGGGTCAAGTAAATTTATTACAATTACCGGTATAATTATATCTAGTGAGGAAGAAAAATACATTTCCCGCTTTATTTCAGAAATTTATAAAAAATATAATTTAACTCCTAACATAGAGAAAAAAGGAGCTAATTTTCTTCCTGAACATTGTGCTTTTATTACTTCCCAAGTAACTAATAAGATAATTGCCAAGAGCAGTTCATTTAAAATTATTTCAATTACAGTAAATAAATCAAAAGTCTTTGAATCACTCCGAAAGGATAAAAATATCTTTTACAATTATGTACTTGGTTTGTTACTTAAACCTGAAATCATTAAATATGATAATGTAAAGATTGTTTTAGACAAAAGAACTATAAAAGTTAGTCATGGAGAGAGTTTTCCAGACTATATAAAGACAGAAATCTGGGGAAATGGAATTAATATTGATATTTCGTGCGAATTCTTAGAAAGCACAAATAACAAAATGATCTGGTTTGCGGATTGGTATGCTAATTTTGTATGGAGAAGACATGAAGACAATGAATCAAGTGCTTATGATATCCTTACAAGTTTTTCAAAAGAAAGATTTTTAGAAAAGAAATTGTATTTCTAAAAATATTAGAAAAAAATTAAATTGAAACAAAAAACTATACATCTGATTTTCAGTCAAATTCTTGATTTTATTATATGCTTTTGGTAGGTTTGTTCTAAACTATTAAATATCAAAATCATGGCAGAATACATAGGTTATCTCGCTTCCGTTTTTATTGTTGGAGGATTTTTGCTAAAAGATCTTAAAACAATTCGACTCATAAATTTATTCGGCTGTATATGTTTTGTAGTTTACGGTATCTTTTTAAAAGATTACAGGGATTTTAGCCAATGGCTTTTACCGATTATTATTCCAAATGCGATTTTATCATTTGTTCAAATCTATCATCTGACAGCTAAAAAAGTATAACAAGATTGTAATTATGATATTTTAAAACAAAATTCTGATACAATTCCTGTTTTCTATAATCGTAACTTTAAGTTCAAATTGAACTTATAACCATGTCAAAATTATACTCCAGATTAGCAATTCTCTTATTTTTAGTAACAAGCTGCGCTTCAACCAAAAAGGCAAAATTTGAGGATTACGTTTTTAAAACCAAAAGCGAAGAACAAAAATATGAAACTGCTTATAACAAGGCTTTAAAACTTTGGGATATCCCGTATACCGAAGAAAATGTAAAAACAAGTTTTGGAACTGCACATATCATTATCGCTGGACCAAAAAGCGGAAAAGATTTGGTTTTACTCCATGGAATGGACGCCAGTTCAACGATGTGGTATCCTAATATTAAATCTTTGGCTAAAAATCACCGCATTTATGCTATTGACTTTTTGATGGAACCCAACAAATCCAATTTAACCGCAAAACCACTTTCCTCAGAAGAAATTGTCGTTTGGTACAACGAAATTTTCGATCATTATAAATTAAAGAAATTCGACATCATTGGTGCTTCTCGCGGCGGTTGGATTGCAACATTACTGGCGACGCAAAAAACCAATTCTATAGATAAAATTGTATTATTAAGTCCGGCGCAGACTTTTAAATTCATTGACAAGCCCAGAAAAACATCATCGGCTTTAATGTTAAAACTTTTTCCTAGTGAAAAGAAATTCAGCAAAACATTAAAAGCATTTTCTACACATCCGGAAAAAATTAGTCCTATCTATAACAGACAATTTTACTTGGCTAATAAATACGCCAAATCAAATTCGAGTATGTTAAAAATGACACCATTTTCAGATAAAGAATTAGAATCAATCAATAATCCTGTTTTGGTTTTAATTGGTGACAAAGATGTTATTAATTCTGAAGAAAGTTTAGAACGTGCACAAAAACACTTAGCCAACAGTAAAACAAAAATCATAAAAGATGCAGGGCATTTTGTGACCATTGATCAGCCAAAAATTATAAATGATGCTGTTATTAATTTTTTAGAATAAGATTATTTGCCACGAATTTCCACGAATTGATTTTGCATAATCCAATTAAATAAATTGGTAAAAATTCGTGAAATTCGTGGCGAACTTGTATCATAAAATGTAGTCCCTACGGGACAATTTGTACGGATGAATGTTTATTTTTCTACCGATATTTAATCTCTACGAGATATGTTTTAATGACAATTATTTGTTGGGAAAATTATCAATTTGGTTTAAAAATTTCAGTTGTTTCTTAAAATTAATTCGAAAAAATCATCTCGTAGAGATTAAATATCGGTAGAAAAATGGTTGTCAAATTTTAAAATTGTCCCGTAGGGACTACACAAATCATATTTTTTTTACCCTTTTAAATAGCATTCAAACTTTGTATCTTTACAAAACCAACTTTTCATCAGTAACAAATGAATTTCCAAGTATCTTCAGAATATAGTCCAAAAGGAGACCAGCCGCAAGCCATACAAAAACTCGCACAAGGTGTAGTTGATGGAGAAAAATACCAAACATTATTAGGAGTTACAGGATCTGGTAAAACATTTACAGTAGCCAATGTTATTCAGGAAGTACAGCGTCCTACCATCGTTTTGGCACATAACAAAACTTTGGCCGCACAGCTGTATTCAGAATTCAAACAATTTTTCCCGAATAATGCGGTTGAATATTTCGTTTCTTACTACGACTATTATCAGCCGGAAGCTTTTATGCCCGTAACAGGCGTTTTTATTGAAAAAGATTTATCTATAAATGAAGAGCTTGAAAAAATGCGTTTAAGCACCACTTCTTCCCTGCTTTCAGGGCGACGTGATGTTTTGGTTGTTGCCTCAGTTTCGTGTTTATACGGTATTGGAAACCCTGTTGAATTTAAAAAGAACGTTATTGAGATCAGCAGAGATCAGGTTATTTCGAGAACTAAATTACTGCACAGTCTTGTACAAAGTTTATACGCCAGAACAGAAGCCGATTTTAATCCGGGAACTTTTAGAATTAAAGGCGATACGGTTGAAATTTATCCAAGTTATGCTGATGATGCTTACAGAGTTCATTTTTTTGGAGATGAAATTGAAGAAATAGAGTCTTTTGATGCAAAGACTTCTCAGGTAATTGAGAAATTTAAAAGACTGACGATTTACCCAGCCAATATGTTTGTGACTTCGCCAGAAGTATTACAAGGTGCAATTTGGGAAATACAGCAGGATTTAGTCAAACAAGTAGATTATTTTAAAGAAATAGGCAAACATTTAGAAGCCAAACGATTAGAAGAAAGAACTAATTTCGATTTAGAAATGATTCGGGAATTAGGTTATTGCTCCGGAATTGAGAATTATTCCCGTTATCTTGACGGACGACAAGCCGGAACAAGACCTTTCTGCTTATTGGATTATTTCCCAAGTGATTTTTTAATGGTTGTTGACGAAAGCCACGTTACGGTTTCGCAAGTTCACGCTATGTACGGAGGCGACCGCAGCCGAAAAGAAAATCTGGTTGAATACGGTTTCCGCTTACCGGCTGCAATGGACAACAGACCTTTGAAATTTGAAGAATTCGAAGCCTTGCAAAATCAGGTAATTTATGTTTCGGCAACTCCGGCCGATTATGAATTACAAAAATCGGATGGTATTTATGTGGAACAGATTATTCGTCCAACGGGATTATTAGATCCGGTTATTGAAGTGCGTCCAAGTTTAAATCAAATTGATGATTTAATTGAAGAAATTCAGGTGCGCTGTGAATTAGATGAAAGAGTTCTGGTGACAACTTTGACTAAAAGAATGGCCGAGGAATTAGCCAAATACTTAACTAAAGTCAGCATTCGATGCCGTTACATCCATTCTGAAGTAGACACTTTAGAGCGTATCGAAATCATGCAGGATTTACGAAAAGGTATTTTTGATGTTTTAATTGGAGTAAACTTACTTCGTGAAGGTTTAGATTTACCCGAAGTTTCGCTTGTAGCAATTTTGGATGCTGATAAAGAAGGTTTCTTAAGAAATCATCGTTCGTTAACCCAAACAATTGGACGTGCGGCAAGAAACTTAAATGGTAAAGCCATTATGTATGCCGATAAAATTACAGCGAGTATGCAGCGAACAATTGATGAAACCAATTACAGAAGAACAAAGCAGATCAATTTTAATGTCGAAAATAATATAACGCCACAGGCATTAAACAAAAAAATAGAAAGTGCTTTTACCAAAAATCCTTTGGTAGAATACGAACTAGGTCATACTTTATCAGTTGCAGCAGAACCGGAAACGGCTTATATGTCTAAAGCTGATCTTGAAAAAATGATTCGTGAAAAACGAAAATCAATGGAAAAAGCAGCAAAAGAATTAGATTTTATGCAGGCCGCCAAACTGCGTGACGATATCAAAAAATTACAGGAACAATTACCTTAATTGTGTTGTTCCTGAAAAACTCTTAATAAAACTTTAGGCTCTATCATTGCATTTGGAGCCTTTTTCATTAAATCTAAAATGCGTTTTACTGCACTTGGGTTTAATCCCATTTCAATTGCAATCTGCTGAATTCCTATTGCCTCTTTTTCATGTAAAATTCCATCGCAGTGCATAATCAAAGCCAATCTGTAAAACTGCTGAATGCGTTGAAATTCTGATTTTATAACTACAGGTTTTATTTCCTGATGAAATAAATCATGAAAAACATTCAAATCAATCTTTAATTCCTGAGCAACATGCCATATAAAATCATACTCTCTTTTATGCAATTGCCCGTCAACAGTAGAAAAGGCGATCAATTCTAAAAGTAAACTTTTCTTTTGTGCTTCGGTATTCATCAATTTGTTATTTTTAGCTAAATTATTGCTTTTAATTAAAAACACAAAATCTAATGATGAGGAGATTTTTCATATTTATGCTTCTTTGGATGATTTACGGGAATGCACAAAGTACGGCTTCAAAAAACGTATCAACATTTACGATTGAAGCACCTCAGCTAAAAACTACTAAAAAAATCTGGATTTATCTTCCTGAAAATTATTCGGCTTCAGCCAAAAAATACAGCGTGATTTATATGCACGACGCTCAAAACTTATTTGATGCTAAAACTTCTTATGTAGGCGAATGGAATGTCGACGAGAAATTAGACAGCTTAAAAGCGCAGGTAATTGTTGTTGGAATTGAACACGGAAATGAAAAACGTATCGAAGAATTAACTCCTTTTAAAAACGAAAAATACGGCGGAGGAAATGCTGATAATTACTTAGAATTTATCGTAAAAACATTAAAACCGTATATTGATAAAAACTACAGAACCAAAACAAAAGCTAAAAATACAATCATTTTTGGAAGTTCACTGGGCGGTTTGGTTTCTTATTATGGAGCTTTAAAATATCCTGAAGTATTTGGCAAAGCCGGAGTTTTTTCGCCTTCATTTTGGTACACAAATGACATTTTCACTTTTACTGAAAAGATACCCAAAATTAAAACCAAATTTTACTTTTTATGCGGCGATAAAGAAGATGAAAATATGGTAAAAGACATGACCAAAATGGAAAAGTTATTGGATACAAAACGTTGTTACTGTCTTCATCTTACGAAATCTAAAGTGGTAAAAGGCGGTGAACATAATGAAAAATTATGGAGGGACGGTTTTGTAAAAGCGGTTCTTTGGCTTAATTATTGAGGAAAAATATAAAAAAAATAGCACAAAAATCATGAAACTAATTTTAAGAGAATACAACCTAAAACTAAAACACACTTTCACGATTTCAAGAGAATCAATTGATTTTCAACCTTCTTTAATTGTTGAATTGCAGAGTGATGGTTTTTCTGGTTTTGGAGAAGCTACTTCTAATCCGTATTACAAAACAACTGTTCCAATGATGATGCAGGATTTAGAAAAAATCAGAAGCATTATTGAAAGTACTGATGCTGAAACTCCAGATGTATTTTGGGCAAAAATTTATCCGTATTTAAAAGAGGATATGTTTGCACTTTGTGCTTTAGATTTGGCTTATAATGATCTGTATGCTCGTAAAAAAGGCAAAAAGTTATACGAATTATGGAATTATACAACCGAAAGAAATCCGCTTACGGATTACACAATCGGGATTGCTTCCATTGAAAAAATGGTTTCAAAAATGCAGGAACTTCCCTGGCCTATTTATAAAATTAAATTAGGTACCAAAGAAGATATTGCAATCGTAAAAGAACTTAGAAAACATACTGATGCTATTTTTAGAATCGATGCCAACTGCGGCTGGGGCGTTGAGGAAACGATAAATAATGCCGTTGAATTAAAAAAACTAGGTGTTGAATTTCTCGAACAACCTATGAAAGCAGATAATTGGGAAGCCCACAAAGAAGTTTTTAAACATTCTGTTTTACCCATAATTGCCGATGAAAGCTGTATTATTGAAGAAGATGTAGCAAAATGTCACAATCATTTTCACGGAGTAAATGTAAAATTAGTAAAATGCGGCGGTTTAACTCCCGGCAAAAGAATGATCGAAGAAGCTAAAAAATTGGGATTAAAAACAATGGTAGGCTGCATGACGGAATCTAGTGTGGGAATTTCTGCAATTGCACATTTATTACCTCAGCTTGATTATGTCGATATGGATGGCGCATTACTTTTAGCACAAGATATTGCAACCGGAGTAACGATAAAAAATGGCGCTGTGAGTTATTCTGATCTGAACGGAACCGGAGTTACACTTCTATAAAATGATAGTAGAAAAATTTCCCGACCGAATTATTGAAATTGACCAAGAACAGTATTTGTATTTTGGCGGAACCGCTTATTTAGGATTGCCAACAAACAAAAGTTTTCAGGATTTGGTAATTAAGAACATTCTTAATTGGGGAACTACTTACGGAAGTTCCAGAACGGCCAATATCAAATTAAAGGCTTACGATGAAGGAGAAAAGTTTCTGGCTTCTCACATAGGTTCAGATAGTACTGTTACGGTTTCTTCAGGAATGCTGGCTGGAAAACTGGTTATAGATCTAATGAAAAAGCAGACAGATTGTTTTTTTCATTTTAATGATACGCACAATGCAATCAGCATTGAAAATAGTCTTCCGTTATTTGTTAATGACAAATTAAATGACCGTTTATTGGATTCAAAACGGGAGAAAATAACGATTCTAACCGATGGTGTTCCTACTTTTGAAACAAAGACTGCTGATTTATCGTTTTTAAAACAAATTCCAACTCATAAAGAAGTTACTTTAATTTTGGATGAATCTCATTCTTTTGGGATTTTAGGCAAAAATGGTTCTGGAATATATTCCTCAATTCAATATCCAGTTAAAAGAAAAATCATGGTTTCGTCTCTGGGAAAAGCTTTCGGATTAACCGGAGGAGTAATTGCCGGCGATTTTGGATTTATAAATGAAATAAAAGAAATGGAAACTTTTACAAGTGCGGCGGGAATGAACCCTGCTTTTGTACAAACTCTTTCTGATGCTGCAGAAATTTATACTTGGCAGCACATCAAACTACTGGAGAATTTAAAGTATGTGGATTCGATTTTAATCAAAAACAACAATATTAAGTTTGATAAAAATTACCCTTTGATTTATCTCTTATCAAAAGAATTAGTTGAAAAATTAAAAAATGAAAAGATTATTATTGCCAGTTTTAAATACACTAAAAATGCTGAACCGCTAAATCGAATTGTAATTACAGCCAATCATCTAAAAGAAGATTTAGATAAACTTGCTGTGGTTTTAAATTCTTAATATTATTTAAGTTTGCCACGAATTACACTAATTTCCACGAATTAATTTTCATACTTTTTGCCACAGATTAAATGGTTTTAATGATTTTTTTAAGCAATTTATAAATCCCGATAATCTTTTTAATCTGTGGCAAGAAAATTCGTGCAATTCGTGGCAAAAAAATAAATCGTCCAAATTGTTTTAAACCGTACCTTTGCAAAAAATAAACGATGACAAATAACGATATACTTAAAAAACTTCGCGTGGCTTTGATGCTCCGTGATGACCAAATAGTTGAGATTTTAGAATTAGTAGATTTTAGAATTTCAAAATCAGAATTGGGTGCTTTTTTCAGAGCTGAAGATCATCCTAATTATATGGAATGCGGCGATCAGGTTTTAAGAAACTTCTTAAACGGATTGGTTATTCATTTAAGAGGAACTAAAGAAAATCCTAAAAACCCAACAGATGTTTTAGCAAAACATAAAGCAGAGATTCCGAAGAAAGAAACTTCTAAAGAAAGACCTGAGTTTAAAGCTGCTCCAAAAGATTCTGAAAAATACAGAGGTGATCAAAGTTCATCTAAGTCGGGTTCATCAGCTGGAAAACCTAAGAAGAAATCATTCCCAAAAGGAAATGGAAAATCATCAGTTGTAGAAAAAGTGGTTTACAAAAACGGTAAGAATAAGAAATAATCAATATTGAGATATCATTATTTCATAAAATCCCTTCAATATTCGAAGGGATTTTTTTATTACATATCATTTTATTGTAGAGACGCACAACAGTGCGTCTACGTCTAGTGAATCCATAATGAAAAATACTTTGCGTAGACGCACTGCTGTGCGTCTCTACGATATACTTTGTCTTAAAAAATATTCTCAAACGGAATGTTTTTTGGCATAATTGCAAAAAAAAAATCCCTTCGAATATCGAAGGGATCTTTTATATAATTGATTTCTTATTTAATTAAGAAAGAGCAGCTTTAACTTGGTCAGCAGCTTCTTGGAATTGAACAGCTGATAAAATTGGCATACCAGAATTGTCAATTAATTCTTTTGCAATTTCAGCATTTGTTCCTTGTAAACGAACAATGATTGGCACTTTAATAGCATCACCCATGTTTTTGTAAGCATCAACAACACCTTGAGCAACACGGTCACAACGAACGATTCCTCCGAAGATGTTAATTAAGATAGCTTTTACGTTTGGATCTTTCAAGATAATTCTGAAAGCTGTTTCAACACGTTTTGCATCAGCAGTTCCTCCTACGTCAAGGAAGTTAGCAGGCTCAAAACCAGCGTATTTAATTAAATCCATAGTTGCCATTGCAAGACCAGCTCCGTTTACCATACATCCTACAGTACCGTCAAGATCTACATAGTTCAAACCTACTTCTTTAGCTTCAACTTCGATTGGATTCTCCTCACGGATATCTCTCATTTCAGCATATTTAGCTTGTCTGTATAAAGCGTTATCGTCGATATTCACTTTAGCATCCACAGCTAAGATTTTATTATCAGATGTTTTTAAAACCGGGTTGATTTCAAACATAGAAGCATCAGAACCAATGTAAGCATTGTATAATGCGTCGATGAATTTCACCATTTCTTTAAAAGCATTTCCAGAAAGACCTAAGTTAAAGGCAATTCTTCTTGCTTGAAAACCTTGTAATCCAACAGAAGGATCAACTTCTTCAGTAAAGATTAAGTGAGGAGTGTGCTCAGCAACTTCTTCGATATCCATTCCACCTTCAGTAGAATACATGATCATGTTGCGTCCTGTACCTCTATTCAATAAAACAGAAACATAAAACTCAGAAGTTTCACTTTCACCAGGATAGTAAACATCTTCAGCAACTAAAATTTTGTTTACTTTTTTACCTTCAGGCGGAGTCTGAGGTGTGATCAATTGCATTCCGATGATTTGTTCTGCTAACTCTTCAACTTGCTGTAAGTTTTTTGCCAGCTTAACTCCACCACCTTTTCCACGACCACCTGCGTGAATTTGTGCTTTTATTACATGCCATCCTGTACCAGTTTCGGCAGTTAATTGTTTTGCAGCAGCTACAGCTTCAACCGCATTATTAGCCACAATTCCGCGTTGAGTGCGTACTCCGTAACTTGCTAAAATTTCTTTTCCTTGATATTCGTGTATGTTCATAATATAGAATTTGTCTGGTTCTGAATTTAGTTCAGAATAAAAGTCGGACAAAAGTAACAAAATACAACTTAATAGTAAAATCTTTTTCTATTAAAAAATGACACTTATAGGTATTAAACGTTTATTCTTTTTCAATGCAAAAAAATAGTTAACGAAACGATTTGTTAATATTAACTCAAAATCACTAAAACGTTTGATATTTAACAAAAACTTCACCGTATTTATTAGCCTTGAGACGATTTTTCTTAATATATTTTAATTCGGATTATCATTTTATCATTTCGCAATGGTTAATATAATAATATTATCAATTAAGAAGCCTTTTTCTAATATTACAACAAAAATGTAAGCTAAAGTATAATTTCACTACATTATGTTTAACGAAATCTTTATTTTTGTAGAAAAAATATCAAGAATGAAAGTTAAAGAACAAGGGCTTTATCTGCCTGAATTTGAACACGACAATTGTGGTGCAGGATTTATTTGTAATTTGAATGGTATTAAATCAAATGATATTATTCACAAAGCATTAGACATCTTAATTAAATTGGAACATCGTGGTGCCGTTAGTTCTGATGGAAGAACTGGAGACGGAGCGGGAATCTTATTTGATATCCCTCATGATTTTTTTAAGAAGGTTTGTGACTTTGAAATCCCAGAAACGCGTGAGTATGCAGTAGGAATGGTTTTTTTACCAAAAAGCAAAAACCAGGTATCTTTTTGTATCAATGCATTTGAAGCAACTATTAAAGATCAAAACTTAAAGATCTTAGGTTGGAGAGATGTACCTGTTGACGTTGAAAATTTAGGGCAGATCGCCGCAGAAAAAGAACCAACAATTAAACAAGTTTTCGTTTCTAAAAATGGACAAGATTTAACTGAACAAGAATTTAATGCAAAACTTTTTGCAGCTAGAAAAATTGCAGAACATGCCGTAAGAGGATCAAAAACTTCTGAAAGCCACATGTTTTATTTTACTAGTTTATCGACAACTACTATAATATATAAAGGTCTATTGATGCCGGAAGACATCAGCCGTTATTATATAGATTTGAAAGATCCGGACTTGGTGACTCGTTTAGCGCTTGTACACCAGCGTTTCTCTACAAATACATTCCCATCATGGGACTTAGCTCAACCGTTTAGATACATGTGTCATAATGGTGAGATCAACACACTTCGTGGAAACGTAAGCCGTATGCGTGCTCGTGAAGAGCTTATGCAAAGCAAAGTTTTTGGCGATGATATCAAAAAATTATTCCCAATTATCTTAGAAGGAAAATCAGATTCTGCTTCTATGGATATGGTGGTTGAACTTTTATTAATGACAGGTCGTTCATTGCCAGAAGCAATGATGATGGTTGTTCCTGAAGCTTGGGAAAAACACCAGACAATGTCTCCTGAAAAAAGAGCATTCTACGAGTTTAACGCTTGTATTATGGAACCTTGGGACGGTCCGGCTTCTATTCCGTTTACAGACGGAAACGTAATTGGTGCTTTATTAGACAGAAACGGTTTACGTCCTTCTCGTTATACATTAACGCATAGCGGTTTCGTAATCATGTCATCAGAAATTGGTGTACTAGATATCGATCCGGAAGATGTAATTCAGCACGGTCGTTTAGAGCCAGGAAAAATGTTCTTGGTTGATATGAACGAAGGTCGTATTATTGAAGATGAAGAAGTTAAAAAAGCAATCGTTACAAAACGTCCGTACCAAGAATGGTTAGACGCTAACTTATTGCCTTTAGCGAAAGTTCCTTATACCAATAATCCAACTCCGGTTGAGAAATTAGATTTCCAAACAAGACAGCGTTTATTTGGTTATACAATTGAAGATTTAAAAACAATCATCAACCCAATGGGAGGACAAGGAGCTGAAGCAATCAGTTCAATGGGTAACGATACGCCTTTGGCAGTATTATCAGAGCAGCCTCAATTGTTGTACAACTATTTCAAACAATTATTTGCTCAGGTTACTAATCCGCCTTTGGATGGTATTCGTGAAGAAATCATCACCGATATTAGTTTAGCTGTTGGAGGAGATTTCAATATTTTTGAAATTGAATCTAAGCAATGTAAAAAACTAAAAATCCAAAATCCGGTTATCTCTAACGAGGATTTGGATAAAATTAGAAACATTGATCACGTAGATTTCAAATCGGCTACAATTTCTACTTTATATAAAATAGAAAAAGGAGTTAACGGTTTAGAGCGTGCGCTTGAAAAATGTGTTCAGGCAACTTTCAAAGCTGTAAATGAAGGATGTAATGTCATCATTCTTTCTGATAGAGGCGTGAGCGAAGAATTAGCTCCAATTCCTATGTTATTGGCTTGTTCTTACATTCACCACTCATTGAACATTTTACAAGTTCGTTCTAAATTCGGAATCATCATTGAATCTGCAGAACCTCGTGAACCACATCATTTTGCATTATTGTTCGGATACGGTGCAAGTGCGATCAATCCTTACATGGTAAACGAAATCATTCACGATCAGGTAGCGCAAGGTTTCATTACCGGAGTAAAAGCTGATTATGCTGTAGTAAACTACAACAAAGCAATTGCAAAAGGTATCGTTAAAATCATGAACAAAATTGGTATCTCTACATTACATTCATACAGAGCTGCCCAGATTTTCGAGATTTTAGGTTTAAACAAAACATTTACTTCTAAATACTTCCCTTACACGCCATCAAGAATCGAAGGAATTGGTTTAATGGAAGTGGAGAAAGAAGTGAAAAAACGTTTCCAAAAAGCATTCCCAAATTCAAAAGTGGCAAGTTTGCTTTCTCTTGAAATTGGAGGTATTTACAGATGGAGACGTGGTGGTGAAAAACACATGTTTAACCCAACTACTATTTCTAAATTACAACAAGCGGTTCGTTTAAACAGCCCGGAAAGTTATAAAGAATACTCAAATGCCGTTAACGAGCAAAGCTCAAACTTAATGACTATTAGAGGTTTATTTGAATTCAATAACCTAGATCCAATTTCTATTGATGAAGTAGAACCTTGGACAGAAATTGTAAAAAAATTCAAAACAGGTGCAATGTCTTATGGTTCTATCAGCCAGGAAGCACACGAGAATTTAGCGATTGCAATGAATAGAATTGGCGGAAAAAGTAACTCTGGAGAAGGTGGAGAAGATCCAAAACGTTTCCAGAAAGAAATTAACGGAGATTCTAGAAACTCTGCAATCAAACAAGTTGCTTCGGGACGTTTTGGTGTTTCGATCAACTATTTGACAAACGCTAAAGAAATCCAGATTAAAATGGCTCAGGGAGCGAAACCTGGTGAAGGTGGACAGTTACCTGGAGAAAAAGTGGTGCCTTGGATTGCTGAAACCAGAAACTCTACGCCTTATGTAGGTTTGATTTCACCTCCTCCTCACCACGATATTTACTCTATTGAGGATTTATCTCAGTTGATTTACGATTTGAAAAATGCAAACCGTGAAGCGCGTGTAAACGTAAAATTAGTTTCTGAAGTTGGAGTTGGAACCATCGCTGCCGGTGTTGCCAAAGCTAAAGCTGACGTTATCTTAATTTCTGGTTACGACGGAGGAACGGGAGCTGCACCATTAACATCATTACAACACACAGGTATTCCGTGGGAACTTGGTTTAGCTGAAGCACAGCAGACTTTGATCTTAAATGATTTAAGAAGCCGTGTAGTTTTAGAGTGTGACGGACAGTTGAAAACAGGTCGTGACGTTGCTATTGCAGCTTTATTAGGAGCTGAAGAATTTGGTTTTGCAACTGCACCGCTTGTAGCTTCTGGATGTATTATGATGAGAGCTTGTCACTTAAATACCTGCCCAGTTGGTATTGCAACTCAGGATCCTGAATTGAGAAAAAATTTCAAAGGAACGCCAGAGCACGTAATCAACTTTATGTATTTTATTGCTGAAGAGTTAAGAGAAATCATGGCGCAGTTAGGTTTCAGAACTTTAAAAGAAATGGTTGGTCAGTCACAAAAGTTAAATGTGAACAAAGCGATCAAACATTACAAAGCAAATGGTTTAGATTTATCACCAATTCTATACAAACCGGAAAAAGCTAAAACACAGCCAAATCACAATACAACACAACAAGATCACCAACTTGAAAACGTATTAGATTTTGACATCATTAAAGAAGCGATTCCGTCTATTTATAGAAAAGAAAAAACAAGAGTAACATTTAAAATTAAAAATACAGACCGTTCTGTAGGTGCGATTTTGAGTAACGAAATCTCAAAAATTTATGGCGCACAAGGATTACCTGATGACACTATTTTAGTTGATTTTGAAGGTTCTGCCGGACAAAGTTTTGGTGCTTTTGCAACAAACGGATTGTCATTTAAAATTCACGGAAACTGTAATGATTATTTAGGAAAAGGTCTTTCTGGAGGAAAACTAATTGTAAAAGTACCTCCTACTGCAACTTTTAAACCTGAAGAAAACATCATTATTGGAAACGTTGCCCTTTACGGAGCTATTACCGGAGAGGCTTATATTAATGGAATGGCCGGAGAGCGTTTCTGCGTTAGAAATTCTGGAGCAACAGCAGTTGTTGAAGGGATTGGAGATCACGGATGCGAGTACATGACCGGTGGTACAGTAGTAGTTTTAGGAAAAACAGGAAGAAACTTCGCAGCTGGTATGAGCGGTGGTGTAGCTTATGTTTACGATCCAAATAAGAAATTCGACTCAACAGTTTGTAACATGGAAATGGTTGCATTCGACCCTATGGAAGAAGAAGATCTTACAAAACTAAGACGATTGATCAAAAATCATTCATTGTACACAAGCAGTCCATTAGCAAAAAGAATTTTAGCAGACTGGGAAAATCAACAAAAGCACTTCGTAAAAGTAATGCCAACTGATTACAAAAAAGCATTACAAAGAATTGCAGAAGAGAAAAAAATAGAAGAATTAATAGCTGGATAAAAATCAATTTCAAAAAATAAAATTCCAAATTCCAATGGCAATATCAATGCCTATAGTAATAAAAAATTGGAATTTGGAATTTAAAGAAATTGGAATTTAATTTAAAATGTCATGGGTAAAATAGGCGGATTTAAAGAATATAACAGAGCCGACGAAAGTAATTTAGCAGTAGCAGAACGTGTTTCTAACTACAACGAATTTACTATTCCGTTAGCAAAAGATAAAGTAAAAGAACAAGGTTCAAGATGTATGGATTGTGGTATCCCTTTTTGCCACAGTGGTTGTCCGTTAGGAAATTTAATTCCTGATTTCAACGATATGGTGCATCAGGAAGAATGGCAAAGTGCATTAGAGATTTTACAATCGACTAATAACTTTCCGGAATTTACAGGACGCTTATGCCCTGCTCCATGCGAAAAAGCATGTGTATTAGGAATCATTAAAGATCCTGTATCAATCGAAAACATTGAGAAAAACATTGTTGAAATTGGTTTTGCAGAAGGATGGATCAAACCTCAGCCACCAAAAAAGAGAACAGGTAAAACAGTTGCCGTTATTGGTTCAGGGCCTGCGGGACTTGCAGCAGCGCAGCAATTAAACAGAGCCGGACACACAGTTACGGTTTTTGAAAGAGACAATGCTATTGGAGGTTTATTACGTTACGGAATTCCAAATTTTAAATTAGAAAAAGGAATTATCGACAGACGTGTAGCAATTCTTGAAGCTGAAGGAATCACTTTTAAAACTGATGTAAACGTTGGTGTAAACTTTAGCGTAGCAGAATTAAACGCTTTCGATTCTATCGTTTTATGCGGAGGAGCAACAGAAAGAAGAAGTTTGCCAACTAAAGGAATCGAAAGCAAAGGCGTTGTTCAGGCAATGGATTTCCTTACACAACAAACTAAAGTTTTATACGGAGAATCAATTCCGGACCAAATTAAAGCAACTGGTAAAGATGTAATCGTTATTGGTGGTGGAGATACTGGTTCTGATTGTATTGGAACTTCAAACAGACACGGAGCAAAATCGGTAACTAACTTTGAGATTTTACCAAAACCTCCTGTTGGAAGAAGTGAGTCAACTCCTTGGCCTTTCTGGCCATTACAGTTAAAAACATCTTCATCTCACGAAGAAGGATGCGACAGAAACTGGTTAATCAATACTAAAGAATTCATTTCTAATGATAAAGGCGAATTAACTGGATTAAAAACCGTTGAAGTGCAATGGAAAATGACTCCTGGTCAGCGTCCTGAATTAATCGAAAAAGAAGGTTCTGAGAAAATCTGGCCTTGCGATTTAGCTTTGTTAGCTCTTGGATTTACAGGTCCAGAGAAAACATTAAGCGAGCAATTAGGAATCGAAACTGATTTTAGAAGCAATTACAAAGCGCATAATTATCAAACAAACGTTCCTCACATTTTCACTGCAGGTGATATGAGAAGAGGACAATCATTAATCGTGTGGGCTATTTCAGAAGGTCGCGAAGCAGCAAGAGAGGTAGATTTGTTCTTAATGGGCTCTACCAACCTGCCTACTAAAGGAAGAGGAGATCTTCCTAGCTTATAAACTAAACAAAAAACAACACATACTACTAACAAACCCTTGAATTATATTCAGGGGTTTTGTTTTTTTTTAGCCACAGATTGCACAGATTAAAAGGATTTTTTGTTTGCCACGAATTACGCGAATTTCCACAAATTTTTATTTTCTTGCCGATTTCAATTTCAAACATAGCCCGTGGTTTCAACCACGGGAAACGTTACGGATTTGACGTAATTATATATTGCGTTCCCGTGGTTGAAACCACGGGCTGTGTTTCTAGCATTTTGCGAAAAATCTACAATTAAAATTTGTGGAAATTCGTGTAATTCGTGGCAAAAAACCTTTGTATCTTTGTATCTCTGCCCCTTTGAACCTCTTACTACGTTACAAAATTGGAAAACAAGCAACTTTTTGTTTAAAAACAAACAATTTGTTACAATTTGTTATTTTTCTACAAATAATTTGCAGTTAGTTAAAAGTGTAATAACTTTGCTCAAAATGATTTAAAAAATGCAAGCAAAAGATTTACTGCAGTTAGCAGACCAATTTGGAAGTCCATTATATGTTTATGATGCCGAAAAAATCCAATCTCAGTACAATAGGTTAACTAAAGCTTTCTCTAAGGTAGAAAACTTAAGAGTTAATTACGCCATGAAGGCATTGTCAAACGTTGCGATTCTTCAGCTATTAAAGAACATGGGGTCTGGTTTAGATACTGTATCAATTCAGGAAGTTCAGTTAGGACTTCATGCTGGCTATGAACCCGAAAGAATTTTCTTTACACCAAACGGAGTTTCTCTTGAAGAAATTGAAGAAGTTGCCGCAATGGGTGTACAAATCAATATCGATAATTTATCTATTTTAGAACAATTCGGAACAAAACATCCTCATATTCCGGTATGTATTCGTATTAATCCACACGTAATGGCGGGCGGAAATGCTAATATTTCAGTAGGACATATCGATAGTAAATTCGGGATTTCTGTTCACCAGATTCCGCATATATTGCGAATTGTTGAAAATACAAAAATGAGCATTGTTGGAATTCACATGCACACAGGATCTGATATTTTAGATATCGAAGTATTCTTGTATGCAGCCGAAATTTTATTCGATAC
This sequence comes from Flavobacterium sp. FG68, assembly GCF_057808895.1. NCBI lineage: Bacteria > Pseudomonadati > Bacteroidota > Flavobacteriia > Flavobacteriales > Flavobacteriaceae > Flavobacterium > Flavobacterium sp. FG68. The sequence continues at coordinate 60,519 of NZ_JBMDIY010000013.1, read as the reverse complement.
TGCAAAACACTTCAAAGATTTACAATTCTTAGATTTTGGAAGCGGATTCAAAGTGCCTTACAAAAAAGACGATATCGAAACCGACATCGAAGAATTAGGTAAAAAATTATCAAAAAGATTCAATTCTTTCTGTGCAGAATATGGCAGAGATTTAACGTTGATTTTCGAACCAGGAAAATTCCTGGTGAGCGAAGCAGGTTTCTTCTTAGCAAAAGTAAACGTAGTAAAACAAACAACATCAACGGTTTTCGCCGGAATCGATAGTGGTTTCAACCACTTAATCCGTCCTATGTTTTACGGCTCACAGCATTATATCGAAAATATCTCTAATCCAAAAGGAAAAGAGCGTTTTTACTCTGTTGTAGGATACATTTGCGAAACTGATACTTTTGCCAACAACCGCAGAATCTCTGAAATTACCGAAGGCGATATTCTTGCTTTCAGAAACGCCGGAGCATATTGTTTCTCAATGTCATCCAACTACAATTCAAGATACAAACCAGCCGAAGTTCTTTGGATGAACGGACAAGGAATCTTGATTCGTGCACACGAAACTTTCGAAGATTTACTTAAAAATCAAATTCCGTTACCGCAAGAAGTTGCTGCAACAGTTTAAAATAAAAAAAAGAGAATATCACCGAAGTCCCGTTTCTTAATTGAGACGGGATTTTTTTATTGTAGATTTTAGAGTTCATATTTTAGAGTTCATATTTTAGATTTATAAACGTCTGTCAGGCTGAGCGAAGTCGAAACTCTTACATAAAGTTTTTATTCTAATTTAAAATAATATCATTTCTAAAATATTATATTTGTAAGAAATTATTTAATTGAATGAATTACAATAAATATGACATTACTAAAGATGAATCATCTACAATATTTAATTTTATAAGTGTTGGAAATAAAGGCAATTTTAGGAAAGTCGTAGCTTACTCAGCTACAAAAAATCCTTCGATCTATAATCTTGGTTTCGGAGATTTAAAATATGATCCTTTAACAAAAAAACACATTATAGATGATCAAGTTACAAATGATAATGGAGATATTAAAATTGTTTTAGCAACTGTAGCCAAAACTGCTTATGAATTTACAATCGTGAATCCACATATAACTGTATTCTTTAAAGGCAGTGATGCCCGAAGAACAAAGACGTACAAACGAGCCATAATGTTAAATCTAGAGGAATTATCAGAAACTTTTGATATATTTGGGGCAAGAATAATAGATAATGATGAAATCATAGATGAACCATTTGATTATAAAAAAGACTTTGATGGATTTCTAATTAAAAGAAAGAAGAAATGAAAAGTGTAAAAAAAATAGTTAAAGTAACAAGAGTAGTTAATAAAGATTCAAAAGTTACTGTAGATACATCACTTAAAGAACTTAAAGATATTAAGTTTAAGTCAGGAAAAACAGATGAAATAAATAAACTGAATTTTAAACTAAGTTTTAATTCTTAAACAACATAGCTTAAGCACAAGCATATCCCGTTTCTTAATTGAGGCGGGATTTTTTTTATTACCTATTTTTATTAATTATTCCATACTGTTTTTTAATATTCTCAAAAATGAGATCTTAGAAAGGTCATTACATAAGGATCTAAAAATCTAATATTTATAGAAAACATAATTTTAATTTTACAAGAAAAATATTATTTTTGAAACGACAATTTTGTAAAATAAAACTTAAATAAATTCTATGAAACAAATCTACTTATTCTATTTATTTCTTATTGCAAATGCAGTTTTGGCACAAAATACCTGGAAACCTAAATACACTTTTCAGGATAATTTTTCAACAAGCGAAGTGTTTTTCGTAACTTCAGAAAAAGGCTTTGTAGGCGGTTTTAGCAATGATGCAAAAGCTTCTCTTTATTATACTGATAACGGAGGAACTACATGGACTGAAATCTTTAAAAAGAACAATGTAAAATTTCAATTAACAAGTCTTTTTTTCATTAACGAAAACCTCGGATGGGCAATTCAGGGCTCTGATCTCTACAAAACCGTAAACAATGGCGGCGTATGGTCAAAAGTAACGATAAACTTTACCCAAAATGGGTCTTTAAAAAAGCTTTTCTTCAAAGACCAAAACAATGGTATATTAACAACTTCAAAAGGGATATTGGTTACTACAGATGGAGGAGCAACATGGTCATTAGAGCAATTTTTTGACAATAGCAATAATCTGTTAGTATTTGGCAATTATAGCATTGACCGTGCTACAGGTAAAGGATACGCTATTGTAAATGATAAATTCATTTATGAAACAGCAGATTACGGAATAAACTGGACTCAGGTATTTACGATGCCAGCAACGGCGATTACTCCAAAAGCATATAAATTGACTAAAATTGACTACAGAGGTGTGGCTGTTGGTGACTATTTATACAATATTTTTGGTACAGATGAATATGACGGAACTACTTTTGTAAAAACAGATGACGTCTGGCAGAAAGTACCGAATAACTTCCTTCGCTTTAATCCGGCTGCATCATTTTCAAATGATTTATTCTTTGGTTATACCGAAGGTAAAATATATAATGCTGTAATAAAAGAGGTTTCTTATACTCTTCCTAGCGGTTTTATTGCAGATTTTAGTTTTATCGATAATATTGGCTACGCTATTGGCGTACAATCAATTTATAAATACGATGCAAGTGTTTTATCAACAGAAAAATTCGACTACAATAAAAACTTAATTATCAGAAATACGGATAACAAAACAATAATTTTTAATACTACTATTTCAGAACCCGTTTCCTATTCTATTTATGACATTTCAGGAAAATTAATCTCAAAAGAAAACAATATACTTTTGGATAATAAAACTGTAAATTTCAAAAATACCGGAGTTTATCTTGTAAAAATAACTCACAACCAAAATGTTATAAGTAGAAAGGTTCTTATAAACTAAGAAATCCAAATATGAAATTAAATCCCGCTCCTTAATTAAGGCGGGATTTTTTTATTGCAGGTTTTAGATTTGTAAACGCCTGTCAGGCTGAGCGAAGTCGAAGCCTACACAAAGTAACCGCCAAGTTTGTCATTTCGACGAAGGAGAAATCTCCGCAAGTAACTCTACAAAGCAGATAAAACACAAAGAAAGAAAATTCTTAAAATTATTTTTATCTTTAGCAAAAGAAAATGCATTTACAAGACGGTTATCATACTTATTACCTCTACATAATAACAAACAAATCAAAAACCGTTTTCTACACTGGAGTTACCAATAATTTGAGAATTCGTTTAAGTCAACATACACATAATAGTATAAACGGAAACAAAACCTTTGCATCAAAATATAATGTTACATTCTTATTATATTACGAAAAACTCACTTGGATTCAAGAAGCAATTGCTCGTGAAAAAGAAGTAAAAGACTGGCGTAGGGAAAAGAAAATTGATTTGATAAAGACGATTAATCCAAATCTCGAATTTTTGAATTATTTATTTGCATGATTTTATAAGTAAATCTCTGCATAGGATTTCCATGCTTTGTAGAGTTACTTGCGAAGATTTCTCCTTCGTCGAAATGACATACTTTGTGGTTAAACCTTTAACAAATTTCTATGCAATCTTGTTAATAATTAATGCTTAAAATAGAAATTCAATAGTTTTTATTATCACCCAAAAACATAATGATGTTTATTGATTATAAAAAGTAAAAGTATGTTCTTTGTATAATCTTGAAATGAATCAATTATGAAGAAAAAACTTTTTATTCTTATCTCTATTTTGGCAATAAGTTGCAGCAATGACAAAACAGATACTCAAACCGAAAAAACTTCTATAAATTTAATAACAGGAATTAATCTTAGAAAAACCTCTGACGATTCAGAGTTACAATTACAATTCGGGAACCCCAATATTTTAACAAATAACAAGTTTTTAATTTATCCTAATCCCGCAAGTGAATCCGTTTATATTTTAGCACAAGAAAATGTTACAGATGTATGGTTAGTATCAGCAAATCCTGAAAAAAATTATCAAGATGTAAATTTCAACAATATTTTGAATACAAATTTATACAGCGAACAATCAATTATCTCGCATTCAAATTTTTCTCTTAACAAACAATCTTCAAAGAATTTTAGCGTGAATATCAGTACTCTTGCAAAAGGATATTACAAAGTATTCATTAAAATTGGAGGAATAATTTATTGGGATAACTTATATAAATATGAAAATGGAGGTGATAATGAAGAACAATTTAATACAATAAAAAATTTTTGGAAATAAATTACTCCTGCTAACCAGAGGAAAAAACAAGAGTATAATTTACTTATAAATAATCATTTTGAATTATAAAAACTTATGGGAATATTTGACTTCTTAAAAACAAAAAAAGTAAATGACTAAACATTCAATTCATCACAATTCCAAAATGAAATTTTAGCTTTTGCTTTATGGAAATTTAATGAAACCAATGATTATTATAAAGTTGAAAAAGAATTATGGGGAATACAAGATTTTGATTTAAGTAAAAAACAGATTAAAATTATTATTGAAAAACTAAAAGTTTTCAATGAGAAAAAGAATTAAATCATCAAAATGTAAATTCAAAATATCAGAAAAAACATATTTTCATTTCATTCATGTAAAGAAAAAATTAAATACCTTTGAATTATGAGCACAGCGACAAAACCAAAACACATTGGCAGAAACATTAGCCGAATCAGAGAACTTAAAGGTATGAAGCAGGAAGCACTTGCACAGGCAATTGGTTCAAACCAACAGGCAATATCCATTATTGAAAACAGTGAAACTGTAGATGAAGAAAGACTTGCAAATATTGCAAAAGCACTTGGCGTTACAGTAGAAGCGATTGAAAGTTTTTCGGAAGAAAATGTATTTAACTATTTTAATACTTTTAATGAATCAGTTTCAAATAGCAATTTTGGTCATAATAATATTTGTAATTTCAATCCTCTTGATAAAGTTGTTGAACTTTACGAACGTTTAGTTCAGGCTGAAAAAGACAAAAACGAATATTTAGAAAAATTACTAAAAGGAAAATAATTCCTCAACAATAAAATTCTACAAAAGCACAACTATCTTATGATTTTGTGCTTTTTTTGTAAACGAAAAACAAACTATCAAAAACAAACAAAATGAAACCACAAATACGAATCCTACTTTATTCAATTCTCTTTTTTTTATATCTTACTGCAACTTCCCCTTTGTTATTGCTGGGCGAAAAATTAAAAACAGATCCATACATCACTTTAGGTTGCGGGTTTGCGGTTCTTAATCTTATATATGCATTTTTAGCTTTAAAATGGAAACCTTTATTAAATATACTTTTCGCTGTTGGGATTGCTGCTTTGGCTTTATTTCTGGCCTTGAAGTTTACAAATTTACATTTGCTTTTAAATTACGATCCGTATCAGGTTAAAACGGCAATATTTGCTAATGCTGTGTTTTCAATTATTTTTTGGGAAATTGTTTATCAGGTGAAAATTAGAAGAGGATAAAAAATATGAAAAACCTACTTTTCTTAGTACTCTTTTTATTCTTCTTCCAAACATCTTACTGCGATGTTGTCCCCGAAAACACACATTATTATGGAAAATGCGTCAAAATAATAAACATTGATGAGTTTCCGGATTATTCTTTTATTGGCTATATAAAGCAAGTATCAGGAGACCATTCTACTGAATCGTATATTATAAATTCTAAAGATTGTATTCACAAAGGATATAAATTCAACATGTTTTATATCGTGGCTGCCAAGAAAAGTTATCTTTTAAATAAAAATTTAGATACTATTAATTGGCTGGAGGATAAAAATGTTCTGAAAGCTAATATTTCTATTGGCAGCGAGGGCGGATACACTGATAATGATGACCCAATGTCTTTTCTCGAAGAACAGTATAAAATTGTGAAACTTACCAAGACAAGAATTATATTATATAAATGCAAAGAATTATTTGAGTATAGTAATGGAGAACCGTTTTCGGTAAAAGAATATGCTTATGAAGAACAAAGCAAAAGCGATGTTTATCCTTTTAAAAATGATGACAGAGTAATTGAAATTTATGCAAACACTAAAATATTTCATTTTTTACTCGCATTGCTGGTTACAATTTTCATCGAAACCCTTATTTTATTTCTTCTATTTAAAACCAAATACAAGAAACTAAGCATAACAAATAAGCTGTTATTAATTACAGGATTCATAACTTCATTTTCAACTTTGCCTTATGTTTGGTTTGTTTTTCCGGCCTTTATATCATCAAGATTTCCTTATATCGCATTTAGCGAATGTTTTGCAATTATTATCGAATCAGTTATAATTTATAAATTACTTAAAATAGATTTTAAAAAGGCACTTTTAGCTTCTATAGTCTGTAATGTAGTCTCATTTTCAATCGGACTGCTTATAAATTGGAACAGTGTTTATGATATTATTCTGAACTTTATAAACTCCTAAATTAATATCAAATTAAAACTATAAAAACTTAACCTAAACCAAAAACCTATGAAAATTACGATTCCCCTATCGGCATTATTCTTATTATTTACGGCAAACGTATTCAGCCAAACTCTCGCAGATTTAAAACTAAAAGCCAAAGAAATTCCAAAAGGCTACGCACCTAACGACGGTCAGATTTGTGTTACTCCGCAGGCTTGTAATTTTTATACAGATATTGAAACGTACAGCAACATTGTGGGAACCGTAAAAAGCAAACTAATTCAGAGTTTTAAAAACAGAGCAGACAGCGGTTCTATCATGTATTTTGAATTTGATCACGTTTTTAAAGGCGACCGTTTTCTACAAGGCTTATTATGGGGAAAAGACGGTCAGCCAACAGATGAACATCCGGAAGAATATCTGGCAAAAGGAAAATTTCTAATCATTTGGAGTTTTCATCCCGACAGCCCAATCAAAGAAAAATCTGAAGCCAAAATAGAAGCGATTTTGAATAAGATATAAAACCTAATCTGAGTTATTTTAAATGGGCAATTTTAATTGCTTTAGAGCCCGAAAATAAAAATTTATGATGCCCTAAATTTCGATTATTTTTTACTGGGAATACTTTTACAAAAAATCATTAGATTTACTTTTAAGTATTTAAAAATCAAAATCATGAAACGACATCCATCAATAGACATTGTTCGCGGAATTGTAATGATTATTATGGCTCTTGATCATGTGCGTGATTTGATGCATGTCAATTCGATCACGCAAAGTCCCACCGATTTAGCGACTACTTCACCTGTATTATTTTTTACCCGTTTTATTACACATTTATGTGCACCCACTTTTGTTTTCCTGGCAGGAACTTCGGTTTATCTTTCACTTCAAAACAAAAATAATTTTACCGAAACCAGACAGCTTTTATTAAAAAGAGGTCTTTGGCTCATTCTGCTTGAATTTACAATCGTCAATTTTGGATTGTTCTTCGATATTGGTTTTCACACACTATTATTTGAAGTGATAGCTGCAATAGGTTTTGGGTTTATAGCTTTAAGTTTATTACTCAAAATCCGTTCTAAAACACTTGGAATAATAGGATTGCTGATTCTCGTTTTTCACAATCTTTTACCGCTTATTCCATTTGCAGAAAATTCAGTTATAAAAACTGTTTTAGCACCTTTTTTTAGTCCGGTTGTGTTTCCGTTTTCAGGAAGAGCTTTCATCATGGGATATCCGCCGATTCCTTGGCTCGGAATTATGCTTGTTGGTTTTGCAGCAGGAAAATTCTTTGAATTGGCAGAAGAGAAAAGGAAAAAACTATTCACAAAAATTGGTTTAAGTACTTTAGTCCTATTTACAATAATTCGCTTTATAAATATTTATGGCGACCCCGCTTTATGGACAATACAAAAAAATGCTGTTTTTACATTTTTGTCTTTTATTAATGTGACCAAATATCCGCCTTCACTCCTATTCTGTTTGGTTACTTTGGGCATTACTTTTTTACTTCTTGCTTTTGCAGATCAATTTCACAGCAAAGTTAAAAAGGTGACTTTAGTTTACGGAAAAGTACCTTTATTTTATTTTGTCATTCATTTTTATGTTATTCATATTTTAACCTTAGGCATGCTTATTATACAAGGTTTTGATTGGTCACAATTTGAATTTGCTTCTGGAACTTTCGGAAGACCTAAAGGCGTAGAAAGCGGGTTACCACTTTGGGCTATTTATTTGATTTGGATTTTTGTTGTTGGATTGCTTTACAAACCTAGTCAATGGTTTGGAAAATATAAGGCCGAAAATAATTTTTGGTGGCTGAAATATATTTAAATAATTAATGAAAAAAATAACATCTTAAAGGACTTAAGAACTCAAAAAAACAACGGTAAATACGAATGGGTTCAGCAGGAATAAATCAATTCTCATTATAGATTCTAAAATATTGAAATATGAAAAACACTGTAGAAATTGCCAATCGTTTTAGAGAAACTATTTTAAACGGAACCTGGATTGCCAATACCAATTACAAACACCAGCTCGAAAATTTAGACTGGAAAATTGCTGTAACTCCGGTAAAAAACCTCAATACCATTTCAATTTTGGCGCAGCACATTCATTATTACATCAACGGAATTAATAATGTTTTTAAAGGCGGACCTCTGGATATAAAAGACAAATTTAGTTTTGACTTCCCTCCCATTACTTCGCAGGAAGACTGGAAGACTTTTTTATATAAATTCTGGAATGCTGCCGAAGAATTTGCCTCTTTTATAGAACAAATGCCCGACGAAAAATTAGATCAGGTTTTTGTAGATGAAAAATACGGAACGTATAAAAGAAATATCGAAGCCATGATTGAACATAGTTATTATCATTTAGGACAGATTGTTTTGATTAAAAAGTTTTTAACTGAGTAAGAAAAAGGCAGAATCTTTCTAATTTCTTATGAAAAATTATTGTTCTTGCCTAGCCCCGATAGAGCCGGTATCCTCGTAATGAAATGGAGAGATAAAGGCGAAAGCGGGACTAAAAGTAATTCTGGAAAACGGAATCCTCTGCTTCTAAAAAATTTAAAAAAGGCATAGTTGTTGAAAGTTAAAAAAGATATATTTACACCTTCAAAATGAATATCATGCAAAAAATTACTTTTTTATTTTCTATATTATTTTTAGCCTTTTCTTCATGCGGCGTTAAAACAACTCAAGCTTTAATAAGCGATGGTAACTACGACGGCGCAATTGATCGCGCTGTCGAAACTTTGAGAACCAATAAAGATTCTAAAGGAAAACAAGATTATGTGTATTTGCTTGAAGAAGCGTATGCAAAGGCAAAAGACCGAGATTTACGCGATCTTGATATGATGTCAAAAGAAGCCAATCCGGCAAATGCAGAACGCATTTATAATACTTATTTACAGCTAAATAACCGTCAGGAAAAAATTCGTCCTTTACTGCCTCTTCGTTTATTGAAACAAGGAAAAAATGCCAGTTTTCCGTTTGATAATTACTCAGATCAAATTGTGAGCAGCAGAAATGCGCTTTCAAAATATTTATACGAAAATGCTTCGGCGCTTTTAAAATCAAACAATAAACTGGATTTTAGAAAAGCGTATGATGATTTTTTCTATCTGGAAAGCATAAATCCGAATTACAAAAACACCAAAAAACTGATGGACGACGCTCAGTTTAAAGGAACTGATTTTGTGGATGTTTATGCAAAAAACGAAACTAATATGGTGATTCCGAAACTGCTTCAGGACGATTTACTGGATTTTAAAACTTACGGACTTAACGATAAATGGACCGTTTACCACAGTGCGCGACAAAAAAATGTAAATTATGATTATAGTTTGATCATCAATTTCAAAGATATTTTTATTTCGCCAGAGCAGATTAAAGAGAAGGAATTTATTAAAGAAAGGCAAATTAAAGATGGTGTAAAAACACTTCTTGACAGTCGCGGAAGACCTGTAAAAGACAGTTTAGGAAAAGAAATAAAAGTAGACAATTACAGAACGCTTCGTGCCAATATTTACGAGTTCAGACAATATAAATCTTGTCAGGTAACGGCAAAAGTAGATTATGTTGATTTAAAAACGAATCAGTTACTGCAGACTTTCCCCGTAAGCAGCGAGGTTATTTTTGAGAATATTTATTCGACTTATAAAGGTGACCGAAATGCCTGCGACGATAACTACATTTCGTATTTTAATAAACGTGCCGTTCCGTTTCCAAACAACGAACAAATGGTTTATGATACTGGCGAAGATCTAAAAGCAAGACTAAAAGATATTATTGTTCGAAATAAATTTAGAGGATAATTTAATACTACACAAAAGGCGCATTTTATGCGTTTTTTTTCTTTTATAAACCTCTCACATAAAAAAAATTGAAAAAAAATAATTGCGCAACCAAAAAGTTGCTTATATTTGCAACTGATTAGTTGCGTAAATTATATTTAAAATGAAACGAGATATATTTCAGGCCATTGCAGATCCTACACGAAGAGCAATTTTAGTTTTGGTTTCTGCCAATGCATTAACACCAAATGCTATTGCAGATCAATTTAATACGACAAGACAGGCGGTTTCAAAACACATTAAAATTTTAAATGAATGTGAATTACTCGACGAAAAAAAAGTGGGCAGAGAAATTTATTATCAGCTCAAAATTGAAAAAATGAAAGAAGTTGATCAATGGCTGGAACAATTCAAAAAGATTTGGGAAAGCAGATTTAGTCAATTAGATCAAGTATTAATTAATCTAAAATCTAAAAAAAATGAAATCTAATCTAGTAATGAATTTTGAAGTTGACAAAGAAAATAAAACCGTAAATATAAAACGTGAATTCGACGCATCACTTTCAGATGTTTGGTCTGCCTGGACAGAAGCTGAAATTTTAGACCAATGGTGGGCACCGGCGCCGTATAAATCTAAAACAACAGTTATGGAATTTAAAGAAGGCGGAAAAAGATTGTATGCCATGGTTGGTCCGGAAGGTGATGAACGCTGGAGTATTTTTGAATATTCTTCGATTTCTCCTAAAACAAACTTTAAACATGCTACCACTTTTTGCGATGCGGAAGGAAATCCAAATTCAGCTTTTGGAAGTTCTTATTGGGATTTAACGTTTTCTGAGCAAGGCGATTTGACAGTTGTTGATATTGCAATAAGACGATACAGCTTTGAAGAATTAGAAAAAATAATCGAAATGGGTTTCAAAGAAGGAATTACAGCCACTATGCAAAGTCTGGATAAAATCTTTGAAGCACGAAAATAAAATAGTTTCAATAAAGTAAGAATGAATTTAAAATCTAGAGAATTATGAAATCAAATCTTTTAATGAATTTTACTGTAGATAAAGAAAATAGTACCGTAAATGTAAAACGTGAGTTTGACGCATCATTAGCAAATGTTTGGTCTGCATGGACAGAACCTGAAATTTTAGATCAATGGTGGGCGCCGGCTCCGTGGAAATCTAAAACTAAAAGTATGGATTTTAAAGAAGGCGGACGCAGAATATACGCTATGGTTGGCCCGCAAGGCGAAGAACATTGGGCAATTGCCGATTTTACTTCGATTAGTCCGAAAACTAACTTTAAATATCTGGACGCTTTTAGCGACAGCGAAGGAAACTTAAATACTGATTTTCCGAGATCAAACTGGAATGTAAATTTTTCTGAAAAAGGAAATTCAACTATTGTTGATATTGCCATCAAACATGAAAATTTATCTGATTTAGAAAAAATTATCGAAATGGGTTTCAAAGAAGGATTTACAATTGCAATGGAAGGTTTAGACAAAATTTTTGCAGAGAAGGCAAAATAATCTGTTCAAATGATAGGAAAGACGAAAGCTGCAAAAAATAAAAATTGTAACTTTCGTCTTTTATAAATCATTTTTACTTCCATAATGAACAAGTTTTTTATCCTCACTTTTTTACTTCTTTCTTCAACTCTAATTTTCAGCCAAAACAGTAAATCTAAAACTACAGAAACGACTAAACCTTTTGTTTTAGGTGTTATAGATGAAATTCAATCTAAAGAATTAGGCGAAAATAGAATTCTAAACATTTATCTTCCTGAAGGTTATAATCCTAAAGATCAGGAAAAATATCCCGTAATTTATTTATTAGATGGTTCTGCCGATGAAGATTTTATTCATATTTCGGGTTTAGTACAGTTTAATAGTTTTGAATGGATTAATCAGGTTCCAAAATCGATTGTTGTAGGTATTGCAACTGTCGACAGAAGAAGGGATTTTACTTTTCCAACAACTGTTGAAAAGGATAAAAGCCGATTTCCAACAACCGGACATTCAGATAAATTTATTGCTTTTATCGAAAAAGAATTACAGCCTTTTATTGATAAAAAATACAAAACCAACAATTCTAAAACCATTATTGGTCAATCTTTAGGCGGATTGCTGGAAACCGAAATCTTATTTAAAAAACCGTCTCTTTTTAATAAATATGTAATTGTAAGCCCGAGTTTATGGTGGGATAATGGTTCTATTTTAAATCTGGATTCTGAAATTTTTCAGGAGAATTTCAAACAAAATATTGAGATTTATATTGCTGTAGGCAAAGAAGGACTTGCGCCAACCCAAATGCCGAGAGTTATGGAAGTTGATGCTAATTTATTGGCCGAAAAAATAAAGGCATCAAAAAGCAAAAACATTAAAAGTTATTTTGATTATTTCCCTGCAGAGAATCACAGTACGATTTTACATCCGGCAGTTTCGAATTCTTTTAAATTCTTTTACCCGCAAAGCAAAGAATAAAATGAACAATACAGAAGAAAATAAATTAGATAATCCCGTTTGGAATTCGTTGTCTGAAAGCCATGCTAAATTTGCTTTTGACTATAACGGAACCAAATTTTATAATCCGGATTATTGTCCGTTTGGAGGATTTTTAGACCTTGAGAGCACTTTAGAATCAGCAGAAAAATATGCTTCGTTATGTGAAAATTTCTTTATTGTTGGCGAAAAACCTAAAATAGCTGACACTTTAAAATTGGTAAAAGAACTAGTTTGTCTTCAAATGATTATCCATCAAAAAATTCAAATAACATTTGATAATGAAATCATTAAGCTGAATGAAGAGCATTCAGCAGAATTATTTGATTTAGTAAATTTAGTTCAGCCTGGATATTTTAAAACCAAAACACCTTTGTTAGGTAATTATTACGGAATTTTCAATGATGGAAAATTAGCTGCAATTGCTGGTGAACGCATGAAAATGAATAATTTTACAGAAGTCAGCGCCATTATTACGCATCCGGATCATACTGGAAAAGGCTACGCTAAACAACTGACTTCGCATGTTGTAAATAATATTTTTGATGAAGGTAAAATTCCGTTTTTGCATGTTGTTGAAAGTAATATTGGAGCTGTCAAACTATATGAAAAATTAGGTTTTGTTACCCGAAGAAAAATGAGTTTTTGGAATATTTCTAAAAAAATCTAAAATTTACTTTCATTTAAGAACAGATTAAGGTCTAAAAAATAATAAGAAATTTCACTTGAAAAGAAATAGCAGATTATTAAAAATTTCTATATTTATCCAAAATTAAACATTACCAAAAACCACAATTTTGAAACAAATGAAACTACTTAAATTTTTATTTCTTGCATTGTTTATAATTTCTTGCTCTAATGATGATGAACCTGTAAATAATCCAGATAATGAATCTTTACTTAAAGAAATAAACCCAGATTTATTTTACTCTGACTTTGTACCTGTTAATCCGGGAGTAATGAAGTTTACTTTAGAATATGATTCAAACCAAAGGTTAACGAAAAAAAATGGTGGCTTTTTTGCTGTTGCAGGTTCAACTGGTTACAACAGAGTGTACACAAAAGATGTTTACACTTCTTTCGTTTATTCAAACAATACAGTAACTATCGAAGATTTTTCGACTTCTCCAGATTTTCAAGTAGGAAAAAACACCAAACTAATTACTTTAAATTCTGCAAATCAAATTATTGCGAAAGAAATCCCAAATACATCCAGTCCTTATTTGGCTAAAAAACAGATTTTTACATATAGCGAAAATAAGCTTGTAAAAATAACTACAACTTATCCTAATGTCCCTTATGATGCTTCAGATCCAAATGATTATGTTAGATCTTATGAGGAGAATTTTTATTATGATGCAAATGGTAATTTGACAAAAACCGAATATCTTGAATTGCATAAGGGAGTAAGTAAGGGAGAAAAAATCATCAGAACTTTTGAAGATTATGACAACTCAACAAATCCTTTCAGAAAATTACAATTATTAGACGAATGTTTCTATCGTTCTCTTTCAAAAAATAATTACAGAAAATATACAGAAACCAAATACTATGATGCTGCTTTGAGCTATGAAAGCAGCAGAACCTGGGTTTTTACTTATGAATCAAATGGGCAAATAAAGATCAAATAATACGATTAAAAAATTATTAATTTAGTTTGAAATTTTAATCATGACACCAAATAAACAAACCGTAAACGAATACATGGCTGCTTTTATGGTAAGCGATCATGACAGAGTTCTTGCTTGCCTTACTGATGATGTAATTTGGGAAATGCCCGGAATTTATCAGCATGTGGGAAAAGAAGCATTTGATAAAGAAATTGAAAATGAGAACTTTGTAGGCAGTCCAACGATTCAGATTATAAAATTAATTGAAGAAAATGATATCGTAATTGCCGAAGGTGCTGTTCAGGGAAACATGAAAAACGGAAATAAACTGGATGCCGTTTTTTGCGATGTTTTTGAAATGGAAAATGGAAAAATTAAAAAGCTTACCTCCTATTTAATGTCGAAAAATGCCAATTTAAAGTTTGAATAATCTGATATTCAAATCTTAAAAAATATTTTTTATATCTTTGCAACACTAATAAACCGCACAAACTCTATGTGAATAAAAATTTCTTTCGGACAATTTTAAGGTAAGCCCAAAAACGGTTTGCTCATTTGTTTATTCCTTAAAGAAAGAAATTATGGTTATTTTACAGAATATCTCATACCTGCATTCAAACAAAGATTTATTGTTTGATAAAATTACTTTTACAGTTAACCGTCATGAAAAGATTGCTTTAATTGGCAATAACGGCGTTGGAAAATCAACATTATTAAAAATTATTGCTGGCGAATTACAGCCTGCCGACGGTTTATTAAAAACAGATTCTAAACCTTATTATCTGCCGCAGATATTTGGGCAGTTTAACCATCTTACAATTGCACAAGCCTTGCAGGTTGAAGATAAGTTGAATGCGCTTCAGGAAATTCTTAACGAAAATGTTTCTGAACAAAATCTCAACACTTTAAACGACGACTGGACAATTGAAGATCGCTGTAATGAAGCGTTGCAGTATTGGCAATTACAAGATTTAAGTTTAGATCAAAAACTGGAAACGTTAAGCGGCGGACAAAAAACAAAAGTTTTTCTGGCCGGAATTTCAATTCATGAACCTGAACTGGTTTTACTCGATGAACCGAGTAATCATTTGGACATTTCGGGAAGAGAATTATTATATGGATTTATAAAAAACACTTGTTCAACTTTAATCATAGTAAGTCACGATCGAAAACTATTGAATTTGCTAAATTCTGTTTACGAATTATCTAAACACGGAATTACGGTTTACGGCGGTAACTATGATTTTTATGCCGAGCAAAAACAAATTGAAAATAATGCTTTGAGTCAGGATATTCAGAGTAAAGAAAAGGCTTTGCGTAAAGCTAAAGAAAAAGAACGTGAAACGCTGGAACGTCAAAACAAACTGGATTCCCGTGGCGAAAAGAAACAGAAGAAAGCCGGAGTTTCGAGAATTATGATGAATACTTTACGAAACAATGCCGAAAACAGCACAGCAAAAACGAAAGGTGTTCATGCAGAAAAAATCGGCGGAATCTCAAAGGATTTACAAGAATTACGTTCGGCTTTACCAGATATTGATCAAATGAAATTTGGCTTTGACAAAACCAATCTTCATAAAGGGAAAATACTTTTTACAGCGACTGAAATTAATCATGGTTACGAAAATCAATTGTTATGGAAAAATCCACTCAATTTTCAAATTCTAAGCGGACAGCGTATTGCCTTAAAAGGTTTAAATGGCTCCGGAAAAACGACTTTGATTAAAATAATCATGGGCGAATTACGACCTAAAACAGGAACTGTCTACAAAGCTAATTCTAAAATAATTTACATTGATCAGGATTATTCGCTTATTGAAAATGAAATTTCGGTTTATGAACAAGCTCAGAAGTTTAATGTTTCTGGTTTACAGGAACATGATATAAAAATGAAACTGAATAAATTTCTGTTTTCGCAAAATGACTGGAACAAACCTTGTTTCGCTTTAAGCGGAGGAGAAAAAATGCGCTTGATGCTTTGTTGTTTAACAATCAATAATCAAGCACCGGATATTATTATTCTGGATGAACCAACAAATAATCTTGACATTCAGAATATCGAAATCCTGACGGCTGCCATCAATGAATACAAAGGGACTTTAATTGTGGTTTCGCATGATGTTCATTTTTTGGATGAAATACATATTGAAGATTTTATTGAGTTGAGTTGAGTTGAAATTAAGCGTATAATTTGTCATTCCGAGGAACGAGGAATGACAAGACTGCGCAGAACTTTGTCAAAGTTTGAAACTTTGACAAAGTTTTCACCTCAAAGCCTTACAATCTAAAATCAATTATCCCAGCCATCCCTCACGATCCAAACTTCGATATTGAATCGCTTCGGCGATATGCTGCGAAATTACAACCGGAGCATTATCTAAATCAGCAATCGTTCTGGCAACTTTTAAAATTCTGTCATACGCTCTTGCAGAAAGGTTTAAACGTTCCATGGCATTTTTTAAAAGTTCTTTTGATTTTTCGTCTAAAGCGCAAAAATCACGAATTAATTTACTACTCATTTGCGCATTGTAATGGATATTTTCTATCTCTGCAAAACGTATTGTCTGGATTTCGCGTGCGGCGGTTACACGCTTACGAATTTCTACACTGCTTTCGGCTTTTCGGTCGTCTGCCAGTTTATCAAACGGAACCGGGGTAACTTCAATATGAATATCGATTCGATCTAAAAGCGGACCTGAGATTTTACTCATGTAACGCTGCATTTCGTGTGGCGAAGAAGTATTGGGCATACTTGGATCGTTGAAAAATCCACTCGGACTTGGATTCATACTCGCCACAAGCATAAACGATGACGGATAAGTTACCGTAAATTTAGCACGCGAAATTGTAACTTCACGATCTTCAAGCGGCTGACGCATAACTTCTAAAACATCACGTTTAAATTCCGGTAATTCATCTAAAAACAAAACGCCGTTGTGCGCCATAGAGATTTCTCCCGGCTGCGGATAACTTCCGCCACCCACTAAAGCAACATTAGAAATAGTATGATGCGGACTTCGAAACGGACGCTGATTCATTAACCCAACTTCTTTTAATTTTCCTGCAACACTATGAATTTTAGTGGTTTCGAGTGCTTCGCGCAAAGTCATTGGAGGCAAAATACTCGGAACACGTTTTGCCAACATTGTTTTTCCGGCTCCGGGCGGGCCAATTAAAATAATATTATGTCCGCCTGCAGCCGCAATTTCCATACAACGTTTTATACTTTCCTGTCCGCGAACGTCTGAGAAATCAAATTCTGGGAAATCCAGGGTTTTGTAAAATTCGGCTCTTGTATCAATTACGGTTGGTTCAAGAGTTCCTTTTCCTGCGAAAAAATCAATTACTTCTTGCAGATTCGAAACGCCGTAAACATCTAAACCGGCAACAATTGCAGCTTCTTTTACATTTTGAATCGGCAGAAAAAAACCTTTATAGCCTTCTTCTTTTGCTTTTATGGCAATGGGTAATGCGCCACGAATAGGCTGTAAACTTCCGTCAAGAGAAAGTTCACCCATAATAACATATTGTTCAATTTCCGGTGCTTTTATCTGATCTGAACCAACCAAAATTCCCATTGCAAGAGGCAAATCATACGCAGAACCTTCTTTTCTAAGGTCGGCGGGCGCCATATTTATCGTGATTTTTTTCCCGGGAAAACTTAAATTATTATTTTTGAGGGCTGCCGCGATTCGGTAACTGCTTTCTTTTATGGCATTATCCGGAAGACCAACTAAATGATAACCAATTCCTTTATCCATATGAACCTCGATCGTAATCGTTGTAGCTTCTACTCCAAAAACGGCACTTCCGTAAACTTTTACTAACATAATATTCCTTTCATTAATTGTTTTTAAAACTAATGAAAAAAAATATTAAATTGTAAATATTTTATTACAAATAAAGAATTTTAAAATGGAAGTCTAATCTGTGTTTTAATCTCCTCAACAATCTTACTCAAATCCAAACTATTTTGATGTGACCAAAGTTTACTTTCAATTTGATTATTTCTGATACAATTATTGCATTCCATAATTTCATGAGTATATCCTTTCCCAAGAGTCGGCAAATTATAAACTGATTCTTGTTCCTCTTTAAAAACAGAATATCCATCAGCCATAAACCACGGCGAATTCAATTCGATTCGGCCTTGTGTTCCACTAATTAAAGCTTTCATATCAGATTCTGAAAATATAGAAGAATGTAAAACTGATTGTGCTTTTTCATATTGCAAAATCATCGAAGTCTGTAAATCCATTCCGTTTTTATGATAAACCGCTTTTGCAATTATCTCTTTCGGAATCCCGAATACTATATAGGAGAGAAATAATGGATAAACGCCAATATCAAATAATGCCCCGCCTCCGCGGTTTTTATCAAAAAGTCGGCTTCCTTCTATATCATTTCCTATAAAAGCAAAATCGGCTTTTATGTAATTGGGTTCGCCAATAATTCCACTTTCAACTTTTGACAAAACATCCTGAACAGCCGGAATAAATCGTGTCCAGAAAGCTTCCATAAAAAACTTGTTATGTTTTTTAGAAGCTTCAATCATAAGCTCGGCATCTTTGTACGAAAGTGCAATTGGTTTTTCGCATAAAACATGTTTACCACTTTCAAGTGCTTTTATAGATAATTCAGCGTGCGAATCGTGAGGTGTTGCGATATATACAATATCAATTTCTTTGTCCTCAAAAATTAAATCATAAGAATTATACATTCTCATAGCATTGAATTTTGCTCCAAATTCTTCTGCTTTCAAAATATCCCGTGAAGCAACAGCAAGTAATTCTGCATCTTCAACCAATAATAAATCTGCTGCAAATTGATGTGCAATGTTTCCCAGACCAATTATTCCCCACTTTATTTTCTGATTTTTCATTCTTAAATTTTAATTACAAAAAGTGTTAAAAACATTAAATATAATTCAACAATAAATCTAATTAGATGTTTTTAGATAACAAACAACAAGTTTAACTCAAAAAAGTGTATTAAAAAAATAGGAAAAATATTCGATTTCATAACTAAGTAAAAAAAAAAGCTGCTAAAATGTAAATTTTAAGTCTGTTTTAACAAATACATTCAAAATTGAAGGGGTTAAATTTAAAAATTAACAAAAATTAAACATTAGACTCTATTTTATTAGGGGGTATTAAATCATTTTATACTTTTATCAAAAATTTTAAAACTAAATAACTATGCGAAAAATTATTTTAAGTGTGATTCTTATCACTATTTTGGTACTAACCTTTATATCGAATTTCATCATCGCCGATAACCCAATTCCGGCAGAAGCTGTAAAGTTTGATACGGGAGATACGGCTTGGATGATCGTTGCAACTGCTTTTGTATTGTTAATGACTCCAGGATTAGGATTTTTCTACGGAGGTATGGTAGGTAAGAAAAACGTTATCAGTACTATGCTTCAAAGTTTTATGGCAATGGTAATTGTTACAATTTTATGGGTTGTTGTTGCTTTTGGATTGGCTTTTGGTCCTACAATTGGAGGAATCATCGGAAATCCATCTTCTAATTTATTCTTTGAAGGTGTTGGAACAAACACTGCATGGAGTCTTGCACCAACGATTCCGTTTATGTTATTCGCATTATTTCAGGCCAAATTTGCCATCATTACTCCTGCGTTAATTACAGGTGCTTTTGCAGAACGTGTACGTTTCTGGGCTTATTTGTTATTCATGGTTTTATTTATAATTGTTATATATGCTCCTTTGGCTCACATGACCTGGCATCCTGATGGAGTTTTCTTTAAAATGGGAGTTCTTGACTTCGCTGGCGGAACTGTAGTACACATGAGTGCTGGTTGGGCTGCATTAGCCGGAGCTATCTTTTTAGGAAAAAGAAAAATTCAAAAAGTTAATCCTGCGAGAATTACGTATGTATTATTAGGAACAGGTTTATTATGGTTTGGATGGTTTGGTTTCAATGCAGGATCTGCATTAGGATCAAATGGTTTAGCTGTACAGGCTTTAGGAACAACTACTGTTGCTGCTGCCGCTGCTGCAATGGCTTGGGTTTTCCTTGATAAAATTTTAGGACACAAATTATCTGCACTTGGAGCTTGTATTGGAGCTGTTGTAGGTCTTGTTGCCATTACTCCTGCTGCTGGTTTCGTTAGTATTTCTCACGCAATCTTCATTGGTTTATTTGCTGCAATTGTAAGTAACCTAGTAGTAAGCAAATTCCCTAAAGGAAAAATCGATGATGCTCTTGATGTATTTGCTTGTCACGGTGTTGGTGGTATGGTAGGTATGCTATTAACTGGTGTTTTCGCTTCAAAAGCTATTAATCCGGTTGTTGGTGATAACCAAGGTTTAATCTTCGGAACTCCAACTTTATTTATCAACCAATTAACTGCTTTAGTTATCGTTTCAATCTTCGCTTTTGTAGGTTCTTATATTTTATTCTTTATTGTAAATAAAATTACTCCTCTAAGAGTTACTGAAGAAAAAGAAGAATTAGGTTTAGATATCTCTCAACACGGAGAATTCTTATAGAAAATAATTTTTATATACTACTTGCTGATAAAAAAAGCACTCTATATTATTTAGAGTGCTTTTTTGTTTGAATTAACCTTTTATATTTTAGATTTTAGAGTGTAGATTTTAGATTAAAAACAGATCTAAAACATAAACTTCTTAAAACATAGTCCCCGGTTTCAACCGTGGGACGCATAGAATAGAGATTTGATATTGATTATATTCTTCCCGCGATTTCAATCGTGGAACACATCATAAAATCGAGATTTGATATTGATTGTGTTCCCGCGGTTGAAACCGCGGGCTATATTTCTTAAGGTGCTAAGATTTTAAATCTTTAGATAGATTAAGAATTAGGATATCTCTTAATTCATAATTCCTAACTCACAATTCATAACTTATTTAAAGTTAGCAATTCCCTCTTTTAACCAATTTAAATATTCATCTGCACTTACATAGCTAATTGTTGGTTTAGAAGTATGTAAATTATTTCCTTCTAAGTCAGTAATAACATATAAAGGCTGTGTATTGGTTTTATATTTTGAGATCATAAAATCTGTCCATTTATCGCCAACTGTAATGATTTTGTCTCCGGCAGCGGTTACAAATTGTTCCTCTTTTGGCAATTCGCGTTTATCATCAACATAAAGAGAAATCAAAACAACATCATTTTTCAGGATTGGTAAAACCGTTGGTTCAGACCAAACGTTGTTTTCCATTTTTCTGCAGTTTACGCAAGCATAACCCGTAAAATCAAGCATAATTGGCTTATGGATTTCTTTTGCATACGCTAATCCATCTTCGTAGTCGTGGAAAACCATAATTCCGTGTGGGCCTAATTCTGCACCTTCAGGAAGGCCTTTTACATCGGTACTCAAACCTGAATTACCAGATCCTCCTACTCCAAACGGACTTTCGCTGTATTGCGGCGGTGGCGGAAATGCACTGATTAATTTTAATGGTGCTCCCCAAAGTCCCGGAATTAAATAAACTGTAAATACCAAAGTAAGTAATCCCATATACAATCTTCCAACAGAAATACGTTCTAACGGGCTATCATGAGGTAAGGTAATTTTTCCAAATAAATATAATGTCATTGCTGCGAAAATTGCGATCCAAATCGCTAAGAATACTTCCCTTTCTAAGAAATGTAATTGTAAAACTAAATCGGCGTTTGATAAAAATTTAAATGCAAATGCTAATTCTAAAAAGCCTAAAACTACTTTTACGGTATTTAACCAGCCTCCAGATTTTGGTAATGAATTTAACCATCCCGGGAACATAGCGAACAACATAAACGGAAGTGCTAATGCAGAAGAAAATCCTAACATTCCAACAGCTGGAGCAATACCTCCATTTGTCGCTGCTTCAACTAAAATCGTACCTACAATTGGTCCTGTACATGAAAAAGATACAATTGCTAACGCTAATGCCATAAATAATATTCCTATTATTCCTCCTCTATCGGCTTGCTGATCAGCTTTGTTTGCCCACGAATTTGGAAGCATAATTTCAAAAGCACCTAAAAACGAAGTAGCAAAAATAACTAAGATCACAAAGAAGATAAGATTAAACCAAACATCTGTTGACAATGCATTTAGGGCATCTGCACCAAATATTTTAGTAACAATCAATCCTAAACCAACATAAATTACAATAATAGCAATACCATAAATAATAGCATTTCTTATTCCAGCAGCTCTTGTTTTACTTTGTTTTGTAAAAAAGCTTACTGTCATTGGAATCATTGGAAAAACACACGGCGTCAATAATGCAGTGAATCCAAACAAGAAAGCAACAAAAAAGATTGACCATAAACTTCTTGTAGGTGCCGGAGCAGGAATTTCTTCTTTAGCCTGAGCTAACTTTTTATCTGTTTCTATTACTTGCTTTATCTCAGAAGCAGGAGCTTTTGCAACCGTATCAATTGCTAAACCAACTCTTTTAGTTTCATCTAATTGTGCTGGTGCTACAACCGGAACTTCATCCATTTTAAAGGTTGAAGGAACTGCAATAGAAAATTTCTTATTTGAATTGATACAAACTTCTTTACAAACCTGAAAATCAAAATCAACATCAACCGTTTTTAAATTCGGGTTAATGATTTTTATTTCCTGTTCGATATGCGCTTTTCCTTCAAAAAAAGTTTCATTTACGCCAAAAACATCATTAAAAGCGGTTCTGGTTTTACCTTCTTTTGCTTTTCCTACTAACTCGTAGTTTCCTTTTTGGTTTTTAAAAGCAATTTCTAATGCAAGCGGTCCACCTTCCGGAGTGAATTGCGAATACATATGCCAGTCTTTTTCGATCGTTCCGTCGAAAATTAAAACAGCATTATTTCCTTTTTTTTCAATTTTAGAAGTCCATTTTACCGGCTCTAAAATTTGAGCATTACTTGCTAAAGCAAAAAAGAAAAACAGAAAAAAGACAGTGATTTTATTCCAGATACTCCTAGAAAGTATCATTTGATGGTTTTGATTAAAGTTCATTATTGCAATTCTATTTTAAGTATTTTATTTGTGGTGTTTTTTATTTTAAAACGTTCATCTTGCCGAATTCCAACAATCCAAACAATTTGATTATCAGATGCTAAAATCCATGTTTTTTCCTTTTCGATCAGCGATAATTTTTCGTCTTTAAAAAGCTTGCTTACTTTTTTAGATTTTCCATGCATTCCAAAAGGCTGAAAAACATCTCCCTCATTCCATCTACGTAAAATCAAAGGAAACCGGATTTTTTCGGCGTCCACAAAGATAGCTTTATTTGAATCTATTGTAATGTCGTCTACCTGACAAAGCTTCAATTTTAAGGGAAAATTAACTTCTGTATCGTTTGCAGCAATTTTAAATTCTTCTTTTTCTGATATTTCTGAAACCGGGCTTAAAATCAAAGTTTCTCTGTTTTTCAATAATCGAAATTCATCTGAAAGAACTTGTTTTCCGGATTGCCCTTCAACTAAATCGTAAATATCATTCCACGCCGAAAAACCAAATTCATTCAGCCATTGGTATAAATACGATTTATAATTGGGAAGTTTTTTCAATTGATTCAAATCGAAATGAATATCGTCGCCAGCTTCTTTTGCAACTTGCTGATAAATCATAATTGACGCATCTTCAACCATAACATGTGATTCCTGCAAATACGATTGTGTTTTTTGAAATGCGTTTAAAAAATTGGGATTGATTTCTTTTAGAATGGGAACTAAATCGTGACGAATTTTATTTCGCAAATATTTATTTGAAGCATTGCTGCTGTCTTCTCTCCATTTGATATTGTTTTCTTCGGCATATTTCAGAATTTCTTCTCTTGAAAATGGCAGAAGCGGACGTATTATTTTATCGTTTTCTTCCGGAATTCCGGTTAATCCTTCTAATCCTGTTCCACGGGTTAAATTGATAATAAAGGTTTCCAAGTTATCATCAGCATGATGCGCTGTTAAGATATAATCGAAGTTTTTTTCTTCCAGAAGTTCATAAAACCAGCTGTAACGAAGTTCTCGCGCCGCAACCTGAGTCGAAAGTTTATAATCTTTTGCAAAAGCCTCAGTATCAAACTGCGTTATAAAAACAGGAATGTTATTTTGGTCGCAATATTCCTGAATAAAATTCTGATCACCGAAACTTTCTAAGCCGCGAAGCTGGAAATTACAATGTAAAACGGCAATTTTATACGGTAATTGTTTTAGTAAATGCAATAAAACCATACTGTCTAAGCCCCCGCTGACAGCGAGAAAGAGCTTTTTCCCGGCTAAAAATGGAAATCTGGATTTGATATGGTTTTGGAATTTTGAAAGCATTTGATAAAAGTAACAAATTAAATTTTATCTATTTTTAAATGAAATGTTAAGCAGTGATTTTTTTGTTTGCCACGAATTACACTAATTTTCACGAATTATTTTTTTGCCACAGATTTAAAGGATTAAAATGATTTATTTCTAAACTGTAAGTTAAATCTGCAAAATCTGCGTGAAACAAAAAAAATCCTTTTAATCCTTTTAATCTGTGGCTATACTTTTCACATCAAATTGAAGAAAAAAATTAGTGGAAATTCGTGCAATTCGTGGCAAACCAACTTTACCGCAAAACTTCGTGCATTGCTTTAGCTTTTAGCAGACATTCTTCGTATTCTTTTTTGGGAATTGAAAGAGATGTTATGGCGCTTCCTACCGAAAATGAGGCGTATTGTTTTTCCTGATTGTATAAAATACTACGAATAACGACATTGAAATCAAAATCACCTTCGGGGGTAAAATAACCAACGGCACCGCTGTAAAGTCCGCGTTTGGTTTCTTCCAGGCTTTCGATAATTTTCATAACCGAAATTTTTGGCGCTCCCGTCATACTTCCCATTGGGAAAGTTGTTTTCAAAACATCTAACGGAGAATATTGAGGATCTAATTTTGATGTTACGGTCGAAATCATTTGATGAACCTGAAGGAAAGAATAGATTTTGCAGAGTTCTTCAACCTCAACAGAGCCTTTTTGTGCCGTATGCGATAAATCATTGCGGACCAAATCTGTAATCATGATATTTTCAGCACGTTCTTTTGCGTCAGATTCAAGGAATTCTTTTGATTTTTGATCTTCTGCCGAATCTGAAAATCGTTTTGAAGTTCCTTTTATAGGCTGAGAAATAATTTTATCTCCTACTTTTTTAAGATAACGTTCTGGTGAAGCAGAAAGTAAATATTGTTTGTAATTTTTAAAGAAAACTGAAAATGGTGCTTGTGAAATTTCATTCAGCTTCTCAAATTTTTCTAACGGATTAATTACAGCATTCTCGGCAAAAAATTCCATACAAAAGTTTGCTTCATACATATCGCCTTTATGAATATGTTCGAGCATTTTAGTTACTTTTTCGATATATAATTCTTTAGAAATACGCTGCTTCACTTCGACTTCGCTCAGTGTGACAAACGGTTTGAAATGGCTAGTTGCAATCTCATTAAAATCATCTTCAACCTCATCATCACAAAGCATTAAATATTGTATTTCAAGCTGATTTCCTTTCAATACAAATATTTTTTTGGGTTGAAAAAAGAACAAATCCGGAAATTCTAATCCGTCAAAATTATTTGATTTTAAGTCTTCAGTATCATTTTTTAAATCATAAGATAAATAGCCAAACAGCCAGTCTTTTGTGGTTTGCTGGTATTGTTTTAAGTCATCAAAAGCGTTGTGAAAATCAGTTTTTAATGAGGTAAAAGCATCAACAGCCAGTAAACAATCAAAACTTGAATATTGCTGCGGATAAGAATTACTGTCTAAAAAAATGACTTCACGAAATTGCTGTGCCCAGGTTAAAAGCTGTTGTTTAAACTGCTCTGGGTTTGAAATAGGCTTGGTAATAGAAACTCTCAAAAATGAATGGATTTTTAAATTTCAAAATTACAACAAAAAAAGACCTTCGATAAAAGATTCCATAAAAATTATTGGCACACTTTTTAGTACATCGCTTTTATATTAATTCTCAAACGTTTTTAACAAATCAACCGAATTAATATCAGCCCATTATTTTATTTATTAATCAAATTTTTAAACCTTTATGAAAACAACTGCAAAATTAGGTTTGACCGCCTTAACTATTATTACTTTATTATTTTCCTGCAAAAAAGCAGATTACGATTCTGGGGAATTAGCAGATGCTAAAATGGCCGCAGATACTACTGCTATTTCATCTTCTGCTGCCGTAGAACAAAAAGACAGCAAACAGAAATTTATTCGAACTGCTGATATTAAATTCAAAGTTAAAAACGTCGTCAAATCTACTTATGCAATTGAAAACGCTGTTCAAAAATTTGGAGGTTTTGTTACTTATACCAATTTACAAAGCAACATTCACGATCAGATTAAAACTAAAATCAGTCAGGATAGTACACTTGAAACCACTAAATATTCTGTAGAAAATAATATTACCATTCGCGTTCCTAATACAAAGCTCGATACTATAATTAAGACTATTGCCAAACAAATTGCCTTTTTAGATTACAGAATCATAAAGGCCGATGATGTTTCTATAAAATTACTTGCTAATCAGCTTTCACAAAAAAGAGGCGTTGTAAACGAAAAAAGAGTCGAAAAAGCAATTGATTCTAAAGGCAAAAAAATAAATGATATTATAGATGCTGAAAATACGCTGGCTAATCAAAAAGAAGAAAACGATGATCGCATTATTGAGAATTTATCGATGCAGGATCAAATTAATTTCAGCACCATTACTTTACAGCTTTATCAAAACGAAACCATCAAACAAGAAATAATGGCGGGTGAAAAAGATAGTGCTGCTTATAAGCCTAATTTAGGTATTCAAATTATTGATGCTTTAAAAAGCGGATGGTATATTTTGCAGGCAATATTAGTATTCTTTGTTAATCTTTGGCCAATTATATTACTGATAATCAGCGGATTCTTTCTTTATAAAAAATATTATAAAAAATAAGAAAAGTGTTAATAAAACAACAATTTCATAATAAAAAATTCATTATATTTGATATAGCATTAAACTAATCCCAAAATAGAATATTATTGATTGTTAAATTCTCAATAAAACAAAGCTTAAAATAGATTTCAGCGTTTTATTTGAAGAATATTGATTTGAATTATCAGCACACTAATTATATCATTTTTAACCTATTCAAATTCTAAGTATTATGAAAATTGCTACTATTATTGTCCGCGTTTTAATCGGCCTTCTTTTGCTGTTTGCTTCTATTTCGTTCTTTTTTAAACTTGCGCCGGAACCAGAAACAACAGGAAATTTTAAGGCTTTTAATATGGGTTTAGTTGCTTCAACTTATTTGCTTCCCCTTGCAAAAACAGTTGAATTGCTTTGTGGTCTTTCATTTGTAACAGGTCGTTTTGTGACCTTGGCAAATATTTTGATTTTACCAATTACGATCAACATCTTATTTATCAATTATTTTTTAGCTCCTGAAGGCCTGCCAATTGCTGCCTTGCTTTTTCTGGCTAATTTATTTTTGATTTACAGATATTGGGATAATTATAAAACTGTATTTACACCTTGATTTTGTAAAGTATAAAACAAATAAAACCCGACATTTAAAATGCCGGGTTTTTTATTTAATTGGATTTATCGTGGTTTACCCAAACCAAGTCAGATATGTTATATCCTATTTCCTGGGCTTTGATCAAAAAATCTGCCTTAATGCTTTCTGGCATTGTAGTTTCTCTGGAAAGTATCCACATGTATTTTAGGCTCTCGCCTGCGACAAGTGCATATTTGTAATCGCTGTCTACTGCAATAATATTGTATCCTGAATAAAAAGGACCAAAAAATGAGACCTTGAGCATACCAACATTGTCTTTTTTGACAAACTTGGCTTTCCCGATGCTCTGTTCCCATCTGTCTTTTTTGACATCATAGCCCTTATTATCGACTCTAATGGTACCGTTATCGTTAAGAGAATATTCGGCGGTAACATTATCTAAGTTTCTTTCCCATTTGTAATCTAATCGTGCAATTTCAAACCATTTCCCTAAATACTTTGCCTTATCAAAATTGGTAACAGCAGCCGCTTTTTTAGGAATAGTCGAACCACAAGAATAAAGAACGAATGCAATTCCTGCTCCTAATAGTACCGGAGCAATATATTTGTTTTTCATGATGTAATCTTTTTATTATCATAAAGATACCATCTGAATTACACATCTAATTTACAAAATTTTTCTTGAAGTTTATATTTTTTCAGGCTAAAATTTAAACCCAAATAAAAACCCGTCTCGTTAAAAAACGAGACGGGTTTAAAATATGATTTACGTAAAAAATTATACGTGTATAGCTCTATTTTCAGTAGCTGCCAATGCTGCTTCTTTTACCGCTTCCGCGAAAGTTGGATGCGCATGGCTCATTCTTGAAATATCTTCAGCAGAAGCTTTAAATTCCATTGCAGTAACCGCTTCAGCAATTAAATCAGCTGTACGCGCTCCAATCATGTGAACTCCCAAAACCTCATCTGTTTTTTCGTCAGCAAGGATTTTTACGAATCCGTCTAAGTCAGCACTTGCTCTTGCACGTCCTAACGCTTTGAAAGGGAAACTTCCAGATTTATAAGCAATTCCTGCAGCTTTCAATTGCTCTTCAGTTTGTCCAACTGCAGCAACCTCTGGCCAAGTGTAAACTACACCAGGAATTAAGTTATAATCGATATGTGGTTTTTGACCTGCTAAGATTTCAGCAACCATTGTTCCTTCCTCTTCCGCTTTGTGTGCCAACATTGCTCCACGAACAACATCACCAATTGCATAAATATTTGGAACATTAGTTTGTAAATGATCGTTTACTTCAACTTGTCCTCTGTCTGAAATTTTAACTCCGGCTTTGTCAGCGTTTAATCCGTCTGTGTAAGGACGACGACCAACAGAAACTAATGAATAATCTCCTTCAAGAGTAATTGTTTCTCCTTTTGCATTTTCAGCCTGAACGGTAACAGCGTCGCCGTTTCTTTCTACTGATTTTACTTTGTGAGAAACGTAGAATTTCATTCCTTGTTTTTTCAATACTTTAGTTAATTCTTTTGAAAGAGAACCGTCCATTCCAGGAATGATTCTGTCCATGAATTCCACTACAGAAACCTGAGCTCCTAAACGAAGATAAACTTGTCCAAGCTCGATTCCGATAACTCCTCCACCAATAATTACTAAGTGTTTTGGAACTTCTTTTAAAGCTAAAGCTTCAGTAGAAGTAATGATTCTTTCTTTATCAATTTTAATGAATGGTAAAGAAGATGGTTTTGATCCTGTAGCGATTACAGTATATTTTGCTTCAATAGTTTCCGATGTTCCGTCAGCTTTTGCAACTGCAATGTGTGTTGCGTCTACGAAAGAACCTAAACCATTGAAAACAGTAATTTTATTTTTATCCATTAGGTAGTTGATTCCACCTACGGTTTGATCTACAACGGCTTGTTTGCGCGCGATCATTTTCTCTAAATTGATTTTTACATCTCCAGAAACTTCGATT
Source organism: Flavobacterium sp. FG68 (assembly GCF_057808895.1). Classification (NCBI taxonomy): domain Bacteria; kingdom Pseudomonadati; phylum Bacteroidota; class Flavobacteriia; order Flavobacteriales; family Flavobacteriaceae; genus Flavobacterium; species Flavobacterium sp. FG68. Next base: position 30,705 of record NZ_JBMDIY010000013.1, on the reverse strand, counting down.
CCGTGATCTGCAAAATGAGCAATTTCAGCATAATGATGAGAAGAAGATAATAATGCTTTTGAAGGAATACAACCTACGTTAAGGCAAGTTCCGCCTAATGAATTATATTTTTCTACAATTGCAGTTTTGAAACCTAATTGTGCGCAACGAATTGCTGATACATATCCGCCAGGACCTGAACCTATAATGACTACGTCAAATGAACTCATAGTATTTTGTTTTTATTTTAGCGGTTACAAAATTAAGGAATAAAGTTCTGTTTGAAGTTTAATTTTCAATGTTTTTTGCGTGAAATTTTGTGGAGAAGTTTTACCGCAAAGAGCGCTAAGATTTACGCAAAGGTTCGCAAAGTTTTTATTTTTTTAGTCTCGCAAAGACGCAGAGTCGCAAAGTTTTTTATGTCTGATATTGAATTAATAGCGTCCAGCTTTAGCTGGATGATAAATTGTAAAAATTGAAAAGGGCTTTAGCCAAACTGTAGTAGATTTGGCTAAAGCCCTTTTCTATTAAATTTCATCCCTCCAGCTAAAGCTGGAGGCAATTAAAATAAAAACGTAGAACCTTAGCAACTCAGAACCTCAGCCCCTTTAAAGAAACCTTTGAACCTTTGTCACTCTGAACCTTTGTGCCTCTTAAAAAGAAATCACCGTAGAGTTCTTGACCTCACTAATCATAAACATACTTTGTGTACTTCCAATATGTTGCAAACTTGTGAGTTTGGTTACTAAAAATTCCCTGTAAGCTTCCATATCTTTTACTAAGACTTTTAAAATATAATCATAATCGCCACTTACATGATGGCATTCTAAAACCTCATTTAACTTGATGACTTCGCTTTCAAATTTGGTTAGGAATTCTTTAGTATGCTGAATTAATTTTAAATGGCAAAAAACCACAAAACCTTTTTCAATTTTTGATTTATCGACTAAAGCAGCGTAGTTTTTAATTATGCCTTCTCGTTCAAGTTTTTTGATTCGTTCGTAAACTGCAGTTACCGAAAGATTGAGTTTTAAGGATAATTCTTTGTTTGTTTTTTTACTGTCGGTTTGAAGTAAAACCAGGAGTTTTTTATCGATTTCGTCTAAAGTCATGTTTGTATCATTGCGAGGAACGAAGCAATCTGATCCTCATAGTTACTGAAATGAAAGAAAATCTATTTAATTATGATTTATAAATCAAATTTAGATTAAAAATCATTATAAACGCATTTTAATAGATTTAAAATCTAATTAATAACTACATACTTGATTAATTTTCTAATTACAATTTACTTTGACTAGAATTTCTTTTGAAAACGAGAGTCCTAGCCCAGATTGAAGTGGAAAGCCCGGAGGAAAAAAGGCACAAGTTTCTTGTTTTAAAAAAGCGACCAACGGAAGCTCTTTTTAGAACATTAGAAACTTTGACTTTTTTACGAGGACTTGAAACGTAAAGCTGGAATAGCTCCTAAAAAAAATGTTTCATGTTTCAAGTTTCAGGTTGTTGGAACTTGAAACCTGAAACTTGAAACAAAACAAAAACTAACTATATGAAAAACTTTAACCCAGCAGATAAAATTCAGGATTTGCAGTACTTTGGTGAATTTGGCGGTGTGAATCCGTCGATTTCTGATTCTTCGACTTATACTTTTCTTTCGGCTAAAACTATGTTTGATACTTTCGAAGGAAATATGGAAGGCTGTTATTTGTATTCCCGCCATTCTTCGCCAAGTAATTTGTATTTGGATCAGGCTTTGGCAGCGATGGAAGGAACAGAAACAGCAAACGTTTCGGCTTCTGGAATGGGAGCGATTACGCCTACCCTATTACAGCTTTGCGGTGCGGGCGATCACATTGTTTCAAGCCGAACTATTTATGGCGGAACTTATGCTTTCCTGAAAAACTTTACACCAAGATTCGGGATTGAAACTAGCTTTGTTGATATTACCAAACTGGATATTGTAGAAGCTGCGATTACGCCAAATACAAAAGTTTTGTATTGCGAAACGGTTAGTAATCCGTTATTAGAAGTTGCTGATATTGCTGGTTTGGCTAAAATTGCTAAAAAGCATAATTTGAAATTGGTTGTCGATAATACGTTTTCGCCATTATCTGTTTCTCCTGCTAAATTGGGTGCTGATATCGTTATTCATAGTTTGACGAAATACATTAACGGAAGCAGCGATACGGTTGGCGGTGTAACTTGTGCGTCGAAAGAATTTATTAATTCGTTAAAAAATGTAAACTCTGGCGCAAGTATGCTTTTGGGACCTACAATGGATAGTTTACGTTCTGCTTCTGTAATGAAAAATCTTCGTACACTTCATATTAGAATTAAACAGCACAGTCACAACGCGCATTTTCTGGCGGATCAATTTGAAAAAGACGGTTTAAAAACGGTTTATCCAGGATTAAAAAGTCACCCGAGCCATGAATTGTATAAAACAATGATTAATCCGGAATATGGTTTTGGGGGAATGATGACGATTGATGTTGGTACTTTGGAAAAAGCCAATGAATTAATGGAGTTGATGCAAGCTAGAAATTTGGGTTATTTGGCGGTAAGTTTAGGTTTTTACAAAACGTTATTTAGTGCGCCGGGAACCTCAACTTCGAGTGAAATTCCGTTAGAAGAACAAAAAGAAATGGGACTAACGGATGGTTTGATTCGTTTTTCTATTGGTTTGGATAATGATATTGATCGTACTTATGAAATGATGAAACAGTGTATGGTTGAGCTTGGGATTTTAGAATTATCTAGCCCACGGGTTTTACAGGTTTAACAACTCTTGTTTGTCATTTCGACGAAGGAGAAATCTCCGCGAGAAGCTCTACAAAGATTGGATTCTCGTTAGGGAGTTACTTGCGGAGATTTCTCCTTCGTCGAAATGACAAAAAAACTCAAAAAAGCCGTTTTTAAATAATTTTAAAAACGGCTTTTCATTTATAATTTATAACTCTTAACTTATATCTTCACTATATTAAGTTTACTGTTTTTTCTACTATACGTAAAGTAAATAAACAGTCCAATTAGCAACCAAACTGTAAAGTAAATCCAGTTCCAAACGCTTAATTCGGCCATCATGTAAAGACAGCAGATTAATCCTAAAAGTGGAATTAAAGACAAGTTTCTTCTGAAAGCCCAAACGGCTAATCCAACTAAAACAAATAAGAATATCCACATAGGGATTTTGTGTTTGAATAAACTAAATCCTGATTCATATTTAGCAGAATCTGCAATTGGTAAACCTTTTACAACCTCAGCATATTTTGCATCGTCGTCTTGATATTGTCCTAATAAATGTTCTAAATCTGAAGTTTCGGCAGTTTTATTGTTTACTTCGATGCTTTCTAAATATTTGAAAACTTTTTCAGATTCTGATTTATCTAAAGATGTTACGATTGAAGTCGCATCATAAATTTGCGGTTCATTATTGATAAAAGCCATTGTAGCTTTATTATTGAAAGTAAAAGCGTAATACAATCCCGCAATCATTAAAACCGGTAAAATATATTTTGAATTTACATAAGGCGTTTTGAATTTTCCTCTTGGAATTTCAGGTTTGTTTTGTAGTACCAAAACTCCCGCACAAACCAATACAAAAGCAAATAAAGTTCCGATACTGCATAAATCAGTTACCATTGTCAAATTCAAAAATAAAGCCGGAATCGCTACTACAAAACCTGTTACGATTGTAGCAAATGATGGGGTTTTGAATCTTGGGTGAACGGTAGAAAATTTCTTTGGTAATAAACCATCACGGCTCATACTCATCCAGATACGTGGCTGTCCCATTTGGAAAACCAATAAAACGCTCGCCATCGCCACTACTGCACTTACGGCAATAATTCCCGACATCCATTTTAAGTCTAATTTATCGAAAACAAATGCAAGAGGATCTCCAACATTTAATTCGTGATATTTTACCATTCCGGTTAAAACCAAGGCAATAGCAATATATAAAATCGTACAAATGATAATTGCCCACATCATTCCGCGTGGTAAATCGCGCTGTGGATTTTTACATTCTTCGGCAGTTGTCGAAATAGCGTCAAAACCAATATAAGCGAAGAAAACAGCAGAAACTCCTTTTAAAACTCCTCCAACTCCATTTGGAGCAAACGGGTCCCAGTTTGCTGTATCTACATAAAATACTCCAACAGCAATTACTAAAAGTACCACACAAAGTTTTACCACAACCATTAAGTTACTCGCATTACGAGATTCTTTCATTCCTCTGTAAACCAAAGCTGTAATCAAAATGATAATGAATAATGCAGGTATATCGGTAACGAAATGAAAAGATCCAATAGTTGGCGCAGTTGTCCATGCTGTGTGTGCTTGCTGTAAAGCGACACTTAAATTTTCGAAAGATTTTCCACCGCGCATTAAAGCTTCGGCGTCATTATAACCGTTTGAAGCGGTTAAATAATCCATTTGAATCCATTGTGGTAAATGAATTCCACCGCTCTGGAGCAGTCCCGTAAAATAATCACTCCACGATATGGCGACCGTTATATTTCCTACGGCATATTCCATAATCAATGCCCAGCCAATAATCCAGGCAATAATTTCTCCAAAAGCAACATAAGAATAGGTGTAAGCACTTCCTGAAACCGGAACCATCGAAGCAAATTCGGCGTAAGCAAAAGCAGCAAAACTACAAGCCAAAGCCGTAAATAAGAACAAGAAAATAACAGCTGGTCCGCCATCTGCACTGGCTTTTCCAATTGTACTAAAAATTCCCGCTCCAACAATAGCCGCTATTCCAAAAGCAGTTAAATCTTTGGTCGTCAAATGTTTCCCTAGCGCATTATGACCATCTGATTCATTCTGAGCAACTTGCTTCAGAATATCCTGTACTGTTTTCTTTCGGAATAAACTTGAAAATGCCATATATGTTTTGTATTATAAATTAATTTAATTCAGTTGTTATGGTTTTATTTTGCAAATAATGCAAAAATTATCCTTATTTCAAATATATAAAACGATTTTGTTTTACGTGAATATTTTTTGCCCGCGGATTGTACGGATTTAACTGGTTTACGCTGATTGTTTTTTTGCCACGAATTACACTAATTTCTCGAATTATTTTTTCTGCCAACTGATTTTACAGATTAAACAGGTTAGCACAGTTTTTTTTAATCATTGTGTGTGTTCAATATTTTTTAAATATTTCCGTGTTAATCCGTTTAATCTGTAAAATCAGTGGGCCATCTCTCACTTCAAACAATTCCTTAAAATACTAACCGGATGTTGTGCTTCTCGTTTTGTTCCGTCATAAATTTGATGGCGGCAGCTGGTTCCTGCAGCGGCGATTTTTACGTTTTCGGCGGTGTTTCTTACTTTTGGGAAAAGCGTGTCTTCTCCCATTTGCATACTCACTTTATAATGTTCTTTTTCATAACCAAAAGAACCCGCCATTCCGCAGCAGCCCGAATTATAAATCGTAACCGTATTATTTTTAGGAAGGTTCAGCATTGCAAAAGTCGCTTCAACAGAACTTAATGACTTTTGATGACAATGTCCGTGAATTTTAATTTCTTTCGTTTCTTCAGAGAAAGAATCCGGCGTTATTTTACCGTCGATGATTTCTTTTTTGAAGAATTCTTCGATTGTAAAAGCATTTTGAGACAAACGTTCTGCACTTTCTTTATCGGATGCCAATCGTAAATATTCATCTCTAAAAGTCAAAATCGCCGAAGGTTCAATTCCAATTAACGGCGTGTTACTCGAAATCAAATCTTTGAAAATATTAACATTTATATCCGTAATCTTTTTAGCTTCTTCCAAAAATCCTTTTGACAAATAAGTTCTTCCGCTTTCTTCGTGATTTACAATTAAAACTTCGTAACCTAATTTCGTTAATAATTCAAAAGCATCAATCCCGATATTTACGTCGTAGTAATTGGTAAATTCATCAACAAACAAATACAATTGTCCATTTGGAAAATCTGTGCTTTTTGGTTTATTATTTTCATACCATTTTCTAAAAGTCTTTTTCGCCAAAAGCGGAACTTGTCTTTCGGGTGCAATTCCCATTGATTTTTTAACAAGCGACTGATTCGAAATAAAATTCGTAATCGACGGAAACAAACTTCCCATTTTGTTCAATTTTGCATTGTTGGCAAAAATTTTACTTCGGGTCGAAAATCCGTTTGCTTTTTGATATTGGTATAAAAATTCTGCTTTTAGAGTTGCAACGTCAACATTACTAGGACATTCGCTTGCGCAGGCTTTACAGCTTACACACAACTCAAAAACTTCGTATAATTCTTTCTGGTCAAATTTATTTTCTTTTTCAGAATACGTCAAATATTCGCGTAAAGCGTTTGCTCTCGCACGAGTAGTTTCTTTCTCGTTTCGTGTTGCACGATAACTCGGACACATCGCTCCTCCCGCCGATGGCATTTTTCTACAATCGCCAGAACCGTTGCATTTTTCAGCGGCACGCAAAATTCCCAAACTGTCTGAGAAATCCTGAAACGTTTTAATATCCGGTTCTACCCTTCCTGAAATGACGCGATGGTTTTCATCCATTTTCAAAGCGTTGACAATCTTCCCGATATTTAAAACCGAGTTCGGATCAAATGCTAATTTGATTCTTTTCAGCAATTCGTAATTCTTCTCGCCAATCATAAACGGAATAAACTCGCCGCGCACGATTCCGTCGCCATGTTCACCGCTTAAGGAACCTCTGTATTTTTTTACCAAATGTGCCACTTCCGTCGCAATGGTTCTGAATAATTTTAAGTCTGATGTTTTCTTCAAATTCAAAACCGGACGCAAATGCAATTCTCCCGCTCCGGCATGCGCATAATAAATCGCTTCCTGACCGTGACGCAACATCATCGCCGAAAACTCTGCAATATACGCTGGCAAATCACTTAATTCAACCGCTGTGTCTTCAATAGAATCTGCTGCTTTATTGTCGCCTACAATACTTCCTAAAAGTCCTAGTCCGGCTTTTCTAAGTTCGTTTGCTTTATCAATATCGGCTCCGTAAATTTTCACGAGCGCGTAACCAAAATTGTTTTTTTCTAAATCTGCAATTAAAGCGTTGGCCTGATTTTCGGCATCTTCTAAAGTGTGAGACGCTACTTCAAACAACATAATTGCTTTTGGTTCTCCAACTAAAAAGAATCGATTTTTGATGTGTTCCCGATTGGTTTTGGTACAATCCAAAATCGTGTCGTCGATCATTTCGCAAGTGTACAAATGATGTTTCATTGCCACAACAACAGATTCCAAAGATTCCTGAATCGTATGATAATGTCCAACGACCATAATACTGTGCGCTGGCGGTAAATCGTCGACTTTTAAAGTAATTTCGGTTGTAAAGGCCAAAGTTCCTTCGCTTCCGCAAAGTAGTTTTCCGAGGTTGATTGTTGGTTCTGTTCCGCCAAATAATTCTGATCTTAACAAAATATCAACGGCGTAACCTGTATTTCGTCTGTGAATTTCCGGTTTCGGAAACTCTTTTATAATTTCTTCCTGAATTGCTTTTACCGAAAGTTCGTCGTAAACGCTTTTGTAGATTTTATTTTCTAAAGAATCGCCTTTGGTTTTCTCGATAAATTCTGCCGAAGTCAATTCGCTAAAAGCCACTTCTGTTCCATCGCTTAAAATCACTTTTACCTCAGCAATTTTATCACGCGTAACACCATACCGAATCGAAGTTGTTCCAGATGAATTATTTCCCACCATTCCGCCAATCATCGCTCGGTTTGAAGTTGATGTAATTGGTGCAAAGAAAACGCCATGAGGTTTTAAAAACAAATTCAGTTCGTCGCGAATAACGCCGGGCTGAACCGTAACCGTTTTTTTCTCAGCATCGTAACCTAATATTTTGGTAAAATGTTTTGAAACATCAACCACAAGTCCGTCTCCAACCGCTTGTCCGGCAAGTGAAGTTCCCGCAGTTCTTGGCGTAATCGAAATATTATGCTGTGCCGCAAAGCGAATTAATTTGCTGATATCTGCGGTTGTTTTAGGCAAAGCCACCGCATTTGGCCGAATTCGATACACTGATGCATCTGTAGAATATAGTGTTTTATGAAGATCATCGTATAAAAGTGTGCCTTCTAACGATGCGGCTAATTCTTGTAACTCCTTATTTATTGACATTCTGACTTATTTTTGTCTAAAATTCATGATCCTGAGTTACAAAAATACTTCTTTTTTAGGTGTTTTTATAAGGTACAAAGACACAAATTGACACAGCAGCAAAGGTTTTCTTTTCTTGGGCCTTTATAAACCCAATTGTCACCCTGAGCGAAATCGAAGACTCATAAAACATATATTTTTAATACCCCCCTTAGAATTTGGAATTTATCCCGAAACTTCAGGATTGGAATTTTATACCCAATTGTCACCCTGAGCGAAGTCGAAGGCTTTTGAAACCAATATTTCAATACAGCCTTTTAGAATTTGGTATTTCAAAAATTGAAATTTATATTTGAGTTACAAATCTCCAATATATGAACCAGCCAAACAGAATCCATTTTTTAGGAAATCCATATCCAAATGGTCACACTTTAGAACAATTTAAATGGAACGGAAGAATCGAAGAAGATGAATCGATTTGGTTTGATTTTCATTTAAAAACAGATGATTATTATGCCGAAGATCAATCCGAAGACGACGATGAAGAATTTAAAGGTGACTGGTATTCAAAAGGAGTCTGGGGCAATTTTCATCAATGTACTATGTCTTCAACACATTGGGGAGATTATGGAATTAAAATCAATAAAACTTCACAAAAAGCTGTTTTCAATGATTTTATAAAAGATGATTTATTGGCAGACACTTTTCCTCTTGATGATGATTTTGATTATGATGAAATCGCATTCGGGATTTATTTATTAGGACACGATACTTGCGCCAATCATAGAATAAAAATCACAGAAACCGCACAAAACAAATATGATATTGAATGGACTGGAAAAATTGCTTTAACCTATTCCGGAGCCGACGAATTCAGACATGATTTTGAGCTTCTTCTTCAAAATGCTGAATTTGACGGTTTTTATTATCCTAAATCCTGGTCGCTCGAAAAAGCAACAGATTTCTTTAAAACCAATTTTAAAGATTTTGAAGAATACGAATTTGTCGATCTCAACCCAAAAAGCAACAAACGAGAGTATAAATTTAAAAAGAAATAAATCTCTTTAACCCAATTGTCATCCTGAGCCATCCCGATAGCTATCGGGAAAAGGCTTATGAAAACTTTACAATTTCACAAACACAATTGTCACCCTGAGCGAAGTCGAAGGCTAATGGAAACGTAAATTTTCTCGTTTTGGAATTTGATACTTAAAAAATTGGAATTTTATTTTTTAGGAGCTATTTCCTGCTGTCCGCTATATCTTTTGTGGCGAACCCCGCCACAAAAGGATGCCGCTTCCATTAGGGCTAGAAATCTCGTTTTCATAAGAAGATTTTAGTGAAATATAAATAAAGTCGTTTCAAAACTTCAAATAAAAAAACAATTAATCCAATTCCTGCAATAATATAAACTCTCCAACTTCGCATTTTAGTAATTGAATTCATTTCTAAACCTTCTTCTTCTAGTTTTTTAGATTCTTTTATATCTCCTGATCTAATCCACCAAATTAAAAAACCACAAAAGATGATTCCAGCAATTATCTTTAAAATATTTTCGTCTTGTATATATTTCATTTATTTGAATATTCTCTTTTGTAAAAATAACGTTTTATATTTACCTCGTAGAGATTGTTTAGTCTATTTAGCTCATTTTTAAGCCTTAATAAAATATATTATTTTTCTTACTTTTTATTGTTGTTTTTTGATACATTTACAATTCTTAAACTACAACATTAAGAACGAAATAAGATTTGCCCTTGTATTATGTGTGCGGTATCGGAAACGGCCGTAAGCGCTGTTGTAGGCGTTAGAAGCACTAATTTACAAGGGTTTTTTATTCTAAAACTACAACAATATGAGTAAAAACACACTTTCAAAAGAAACCCAAATCAGGCTTTTGAATTTTTTCAATGAAAGAATTGAACCTGAAGAAATGGCTAAAACACTAAGGCAGGTAAATTTCACACTTGCATTAGGTGTTTTAAGCGAACACGAAGAACTTCAAAACGAAATCAACAAACTAAGGGATAGTTTTTACTGGCTCAATGAATTAGCTGAAATTTTAAATCCTTATTTGGATTTGGAGTAAATTTTAAAAAAGTAAAACCTCGAATTCAAAATCGAGGTTTTCTCTTTTAGTAATTGATAAACTTTGTAGGCACGAGCGGGACGCTCGCGCCAGCAGAGAGGTTCTTGATTTTGAGAACTATTTTAAGACGCTAGCGCGAGCGTCCCGCTCGTGCCCGCAAAGTATTTCCAGCATTAGATAAAAAACAAATGAGCAGAAAATATAAATTTGGAGAAAAAACTGGAGCATATTTTATCAGTTTTGCTACAGTTTATTGGATAGATGTATTTACAAGAGAAGAATATTTTGGAGCAATCATCGAATCTCTAGATTATTGTCGCAAACATAAATCAATGGAAATTTATGGATATTGTATAATGCCAAGTCATATTCATTTAATTTTCAGATCCGGAAGTGGAGATCCTTCAGGATTGATAAGAGACTTTAAAGGATTTACTTCAAGAAAACTGCTTAAAACAATCGAAGAAAATCCGCAAGAAAGCAGAAAAGAATGGATGCTATGGATGTTTGAAAGAGCCGGAAAGAAGAATAGTAATGTGAAATTCAGGCAGTTTTGGCAGCAAAATAATCAACCAATAGAAATTTGGTCTCTAAAAGTTTTTGAGCAAAAGCTAAACTATATTCATAACAATCCTCTTGAAACTGGTTTTGTTAATTATTCTTGAAACATCCTTATCATTATATTGCCTCGGTTTGCGTTCATAAAAATAATCATGAATTTCAAAGGCTCTTTCAAAATCTCTTTGTATTTTATCATTTGCCCTTAAATTTCTATTTGTAATTTTATTTTGATTATTTGTAGTCAACACAACTTTATCAACTAAAGATAAATCTGATGTTTCAAATATTTTAAGAATTACATTTGCATTTTCTTGAAGTAATCCTTCCTTTTCTGCAATTGCTAAAGATGATGAAGTTTGACATCCATTTACAATTTGAAGATTTTCAATTTTCATATGGGGATTATCTGGATCAGTGACTGGATCGACTTTATCGCAAACTATTGTTACTCCATTATTTAAAAACCAAAAAAGATAACTCATTTCTTCATCAGAGCAAGTTTCTTTTATATCTTTATTAACCGTTCCAAGATTTCCTAGATATTTTCTAACATTTAAATCAAAAACAAATCCTTTATCATCATCATTTACTATTCTCGCAATTTCTTTTGCCGTAGTTGTACATATAATCCCTTTCAATCCATAAGAATGATATTTAATTAGCGATGGTGAATTTGCATCATATTTAATTTTAATGTTAGCATTAATCTTTTTATTTTTCTTTTCTTGTGAGTTAAGTCTATCTACAATTTCTATAGCGCCAATCATCTCAAAAGAAAAAGATGAAAAAGTTTCATTATCGAATTGTTTCAAAATATTATTAAGCTCTTGAATACATTCATCTGAAATATTTGTTGATAAACTATTTGATATATATGCGACCTCAACATTTATATTTGATGGACCAACCAAATTAATTAAATCTTTGCATTCAAATATTTTATCCTTAAATTTTACATTAGTTAAACTATGTATACTTGCTTTTTTTTGATTAAAAATCCAATTAAGTCCATTTCTAATTTGAATTAAGGAATTAGATGAGAAAGAATTTTCATTTTTCACTTGTGTTATATATATTGTTCCTTCTCCGTCTTTTTGATCTATCGTTATATTATCAATTTGTTTATCTTGTCCTCCATCAACATCGTCATTTGGATCAAATGAATATACACTATTGTCTGTAAATAAACTATGTGCAAATATCTGAAAAGCTTTATCTTCATTTTTTAAAACTAAAGTTTCATTTAATTTTTCAATTTGATCTAGAACAATTTGTTGTCTTATATCCATTTTTAATATTTTTTGTTTAAAATCCTAAAAAACTTATTATTAATAGTTTTCATTATTCTCTAGAAATTTCAAATTATAACAGTACAAATTTGTATCAAATAAAGAATAATAAATTGTGGAAAAACCATAGTCCATAATTTTAAAACTTCTATAGACTCAAAAATATCAATTAACTATTCCCAATTGCCACGTATTTATACCTGAATTACATAAAAGAAAAAACCACTCAATAAATCTCGATCAAATCAAAATCTATTAAACGGTTTAAAAATATTTTATATAAAAAATCTACTCCTTCCCCCAAATCCTAGTATTCAAATCCAGTTCATGAACAATATCATGCATGAATTTTACAATCGAAAGATCGCCGGAAAGTAAGTCGGGATCTAAAAGCGAAGAATGAATAGGCGCTTCAAAATAATTTTCAGACAACGGAAAAGCAATATACATTTTAGAATGTATAAACGAAACCGAAATCGTTTCGTCGCATTTGCCGTTTAAGTCCAGAATTCTTTCCATCATGGCAGGTGTTAAAATATATCGCGCTTCGATTTGATTACTGGAATAGGTTACAAATTTATTGCTGAAATCAATGTTTTCTAATTCGATAACATCAGTGTTTCCAAAACTAAAAACGTTTTTAGAAAACCAGGAACCAAAAGCTTCTCCAAAACCTTTTGGGCGAACAACTGTCGAAACATTGAAGTTTTTATTAAAATCCGCCACATAAACAATTCCTTTAAAAATGGTATGCCAGTTTGTACGGGTTCCATTTTTTGTACTAGTTTCGGTTTTGTATTCGGCGTGAACTTCGGCAAACCAAAAAGAAGTTTTATCGTTTGTTCCACTTATTAAATCCTGTGTTTTATAACGATCAGATTCGGTTGTAAAAAGTTCCGAACTTCTAAACTCATATTCAGGAAGTCCGCTTTGCGGCGTTATCGTCAAGCTTTCGTTGATATTTTTTAATGCAGATCCTACAACATTGGTTTTATAAGCTATTTTGTATTTCTTAACATCGTCGCCAATTCTAAAATGCATTACGATGCCAGTAATAGCAGAAACAGCAAATCCCAGAAAACCTAAAGTCGGAAACCTAATTAATAAACCAATTACCATAAATACAATGGCAAGACCAAATAAAATGTAGGTAGTTTTATAGGTTTCGGCAATCTTTTTTCTTTCAACTTCTAATGTATTCAAAACCTCCTGCAAGGCTGAATTGTTGCTAATTCCTGAATCCATTAATTATTGAAAAGTTCTTTTGCACTAATATTTTTACGCTCTTCTTCTGGAGTTGCTAAAACATCAATTTTAGTATAATTCAGCATTCCTGCAAACAAATTTCCCGGAAACATCATAATAGCGTTATTATAACTCGTAACCGAAGCATTATAGGTTCTTCTGGCAGCAGCGATTTGTTCTTCGCTTTCTGTCCAAGTGCTTTGTAAGTTTAAGAAATTGGTATTTGCTTTTAAGTCCGGATAGTTTTCCACCGTTACCATTAAACCTTTTACAGCGGTGCTTAATTCTGTATCTAAACTTGCTTTTTCGGCCTCGGTTAAAGAACCTGAAGTTGCTCTTGAACGAAGTTCTACGATTTTAGTTAAGGTACTTTGTTCGTAATTAGTGTATTGTTTTACAATCTCAACCAAATTCGGAATCAAATCAAAACGTTTTTTCAGCATTACATCAATAGAAGAAAAAGCATTCGTAACCTGGTTTCTTTTTTCGATAAGGGAATTGTAAATGAACACTCCTATTATGATGAAAACAAAAAGGATAATAACTATAATCATGGTTTAAATTTTAATTAGTTTGAAAACAAATATATAAAAACAGAAGTAAGTTTTATTTGACCCGTTGCGTTTTTATTTAAACACATAGAGACATAGTTTTTTGGGAGTGAATAAAAGGATTAAATTAAATAAAATCAAGATTTTACACATAGCTGCATAATATTCTCATTCCTTTTTTAAACATAGCCAGTGGTTTCAACCACTGGAAACGCATCGTGAATTATTCTGTGTCAAAGTGGTTGAAACCACCAGCTATATTAAATACAATGTCATTATATTAATTTCAAAACACCTTTCTCTATGTTTGTTTTTTAAAAAAGTGAAACGCCTTTACCCACAAAGAAAAACTATGTCTCTATGTGTTTAAAAAACAATTACCCGCAGCGTTTAAAAAATAAATCTCAAAGTTTACTTATATTTATATGTAAAAAATCCCATTTTAGCGTTTCCAAATAAAATGCTTTTTAAAACATCATTTTAATGAATAAAAATGTAAGTGCTCTTTATGAAATCGCTCAAAAAGAGACCCGAAAAATACTAGGTTTAATGTCTGGAACTTCGCTCGACGGACTCGATTTGGCTCTTTGTGCAATTTCTGGCGAAGGCGAAAACACGGTTGTAAAAATCGAACACTTTGAAACCATCGACTACAGCGAGGATATTAAAACCGAAATCAGAAAAATATTTGCTAAAAAAACAATCGATTTTCAGCATTTGGTTTTACTAAATGAATGGATTGCAGATTTGCATGCAGGAATAATAAATGATTGTCTTTCAAAATGGAATATTTCCGCAAACGAAGTGGATCTAATCGCATCGCACGGACAAACAGTTTTGCATGCGCCAAAGTTTTTGCATCAGCAGGAAAAATTTCCAAATGCGACTTTGCAAATTGGCGACGGCGATCATATTGCGGTAAAAACCGGAATTATCACTTTATCTGATTTCAGGCAAAAACACGTTGCTGCGGGCGGAGAAGGCGCGCCTTTGGCAGTTTATGGCGATTATTTGTTATTCAGCAAAAAAGGCGAAAACCGAATTATGCTCAACATGGGCGGAATCGCAAATTTTACTTATTTACCCGCATCCCAAAACGCCGAGGAAGTTTTTGTAACCGATACGGGAACCGCAAATACGTTAATCGATATTTGCACCAAACAATATTTCCCTAAAAAAAGTTATGATAAAGATGCCGAAATTGCTAAAAACGGAACTGTAAATAAGGAACTTTTAAACGAATTAAAAAGCAATGCTTTCTTCCAAAAAAGCTTCCCAAAAACAATTGGTCAGGAATTATTCAACCATGATTTTGTGAACTCGGCTTTAGTAAAATTAGGATTAGAAAACATTTCGGCACCAGATTTGCTTGCGACTTTAACACGCCTAAGTGCCGAGACAATTGCCGAAGCGGTTTTGTTTGTTGTACAAAATACTAAAACTCCAATCGAGGAGTTTACAGTTTATATGTCTGGCGGAGGCGCACGAAATCCGTTATTGGTGAAATGGTTACAAGAATTATTGTCTTGTAAATTTGAAAAAAGCGATGTTCTGGGGATTTCTGGCGATGCAAAAGAAGCCGTTTTATTTGCCGTTTTGGCCAATGAAACCGTAGCGGGAGGAAATTATAATTTTGGTTCAAAAAAAGGAATTCCATCCGTAACAATGGGAAAAATTTCTTTTCCAGACTAAATAATAAAGTTTGCCACAAATTATAAGGATTAAAAAGATTAATCCAAATAATCCTTTTAATCTGTGGCTATAAAAAAAGATTGCCACAAATTACACGAATTTTTACGAATTATTTTTTAATGCTTTGAGAATAAAAAATTGGTGGAAATTTGTGTAATTCGTGGCAAAAAAACATTTAAAATAAAATTTAGCAGAATTCATTGAATTCCTAGCAAAACAAACTATTTTTGGTTCTTGTTAAAATTAAAGATTAAAATGCATAAAAATCAGCACTTACTATACTCAATCATTCTTATATTTTTCTTTGGATTAAAATCTAACGCACAAGAAAAAATAATGCATCCTAAAAATGAATTTAGAGGTGTTTGGATTGCGACTGTAGTAAATATTGACTGGCCAAAAACAGCCACAGATAATGTTGAAAAAGAAAAAGCTGATTATTTAGAAATTCTTGAAACATACAAACAATTAAATTACAACGCTGTTATTGTTCAGATCAGAAGTGTTGGTGATGCTTTTTATCCTTCAGAATTTGCGCCTTGGTCAAGATTCTTAACAGGAAAAGAAGGTGTAGCTCCAAGTCCATATTACGATACTTTGGCGTGGATGATTGAAGAAGCACACAATAGAGGTTTTGAATTTCATGCGTGGCTGAATCCGTATCGAGCGACTTTCGATTTAAATAAAAACCTTTTAAGTCCAAATCATGACGTTTTTAAACATCCGGAATGGATGATTGAATACGGCGGAAAATATTATTACGATCCTGCATTGCCAGAAGTTCAGTCACATTTAACAAAAGTCGTGAAAGAAGTCGTTGATAAATACGATATCGATGCGATTCATTTTGATGATTATTTTTATCCATACGCCGTTCCCGGAAAAGTTTTTAATGACTCGGCTTCGTACAAAAAATATGGTTCAGGTTTAAGTCTAGCAGATTGGCGTCGTGCCAACGTGAGCAACTTTGTACACACCATTTCAACAACTATAAAAGAAAGCAAACCGTGGGTTCAGTTCGGAATTAGTCCTTTTGGGGTTTGGCGAAATAAATCTGTTGACCCAAAAGGTTCAGAAACGCAGTCAACTGCAAATTACGATGATTTATATGCCGATCCGCTTTTATGGATGGATCAAAAATGGATCGATTATATACTTCCGCAATTGTATTGGAGCATGTATAACTCAAGAGCTTCTTATTCAAAATTAGTAAAATGGTGGGCAGAAAACTCTAATAACACAGCTGTTTATATTGGTCACGCTTCTTATAAAATTAGAGCCGACGGTGATAAAAGCTGGAATTATATAAGCGAAATCCCAACCCAGATTGATTTTGCCAGAAGTACTAAAAATGTTTCCGGAAGTGCTTATTTCAGCGCAAAATGGTTCATGAACAAAAACTTAGATCTTGTTCGTCTTCTGGAAGACAATCAATACCGTTTTCCTGCGCTTCCTGCCGCGGTTCCAAATTTAAAACGTATTATTATTGATACGCCGGTTATTACAGATTTTGCAAAAGACACCATAAAATATTCTTTCAGCATCAAAAATCCGCTGAATACAAAAGTGCGTTATATTGTAATTTATGGCGGAGAGCATATTTCAAAGATAAATACAAACGATGCCGAAAAAATCATCGACAAAGTAAGAGCTGTTGAAAAAGACGGCGTTATATCATTTTCTATTCCCGCAGAAAAAATCGATATGTATAAAGCTTGCGCTGTAACATTTATTGATTATTTTGCAAACGAAAGCACCCCAACTGCTGCCGACTTAAAAAAGAATTTTAAAATCTATTCACCTGCTCAGCCTAATGAAAACAGATAATAAACCCTGGTTCTGGATTCCACTTCTTAATTTTGCGTCTGGATTACCTTACGCCGTAATTATCTCAGTTTCGGTAATTATGTACAAAAATTTAGGTATTTCAAATGAAGATATTGGCGTTTACACCAGTTTATTATACTTACCGTGGGTTATAAAACCGCTTTGGAGCCCTTTTATTGAATTAAACGGAACCAAAAGAAAATGGTTTTTATCGATGCAGTTATTGATTTCGATTGCCTTTTTATTAGTCGGATTTACAATTCCTACCAATGGATTTTTCATGATGACATTAGCAATTTTCTGGGTTGCTGCTTTTGCTTCGGCTTCAAATGATATTGCCAGTGATGGATTTTATTTATTGGTTTTACCTGAAAATCAACAGTCTTTTTTCCTCGGAATCAGAAGTACTTTCTATAGGCTTTCAATGCTTGCCGGCAACGGATTAATTGTGCTTTTAGCAGGATATCTGGAACAAAAATATGGTGATAATACCAAAGCATGGTCGTATACAATGATTGGCGTTGGTTTATTAATGACTTTTATAACGATTTATAATTTTGTTTTTACTCCAAGAAATGAAATAAATGTTGCAGCAGATAATAAAGATCATCATCAAAATTTCGGTTCTATATTTGCAAGTTTCTTCAAGAAAAAACAAATCGGTTTAGTGTTAGCTTTTATTCTGGTTTTCAGATTAGGAGAATCACAATTGCTTAAAATGTTAAGTCCATTTTTATTAGACGGAAAAGAAGTTGGCGGGATGAGCTTAACTACTGAATCTGTTGGGATTATTTATGGAACTTTGGGTATTTTTGCCTTAACAATTGGCGGAATTTTAGGCGGAATTGCCATTTCAAAACACGGTCTTACTAAATGGATGCTTCCTATGTTTTTGGCAATGCATCTGCCAATTCTTGGTTTTATTGGACTTGCTCATTTTCAGCCGCAGGAACTTTTTCATCTTCATATAAATTTATACTTTTTTGAAATAAATTCTCCATTAAATCTGTATACTTGTATTACCGTAATTTTGGAACAATTTGGATATGGTTTTGGATTTACAGGTTTTATGATGTTTTTAATTCATGTTGCAGAGGGAGAATCAAAAACAGCGCACTATGCACTTGCAACCGGTTTTATGGCATTAGGAATGATGCTTCCGGGAATGTTGAGCGGTTTTATACAACAATTTTTAGGCTATCAAAACTTCTTTATCTGGGTTTTTATAGCGACAATTCCAGGTCTTATTTTATCACGTTTTTTAATTTTCCCGAAAGATTTTGGGAAAAAATCTGAAGAAGTTTAACCCCAAATCAAACTCTTACTTATGGAAATCAATGAAAATTTGCAGGCCGAACGCAACTTAAAAGGAGCTGAGTTCGAAAAAACCGGAAATCTTGAAAAAGCAATTGAATTATATGAGGAAAATGTCGCAGAAAGCTTTAAAGGAAATCACCCTTACGATAGATTAGCAACAATCTACAAAAACCAAAATGATCTCGACAACGAAATCAGGGTTTTAGAAAAAGCTATTGTGGTTTATGAAGAAATTACAATCGAAGACCGACTGGAAGGGTTACCAAAACTTTTCCGTTTTAAAAACCGATTGGATAAAGCAATTGAAACCAAAAAACAATTAGCTAAACAAAAGAAAGCAAAATTGAAATAAAACATTCTTTTAAACACATAGAAACATAGATTTTTTGTGTAAAAAGAATAAAAAAGAGAAACTCGTTTCTCAACACGTAGTCCCGAAGCATCGGGATGTATTTAAATAAAGTGAAACGCCTTTTCCAAGAACTAAATACTATGTTCTATGTGTTAGAAAATTAAACGATACTACAATCTAAGCATTCTAAATCATGAACATAAAACGAACAAACTCAGATGATCCAGATTTTATAAAGCTGGTTGTTTTATTAGATCAGGATTTAGCGATTAGAGACGGAGAAGATCATGCGTTTTACAATCAGTTTAATAAAACCGATAAAATAAAACATACGATTGTTTATTATGAAAACGGCATTCCTGTTGGCTGCGGCGCTTTTCGCGAAAAAGAAAGCGACAAAACCGAAATCAAACGAATGTACGTTCATCCCGATTATCGCAAAAAAGGTATTGCTTCTAAAGTTTTAGCCGAATTAGAAATTTGGGCGAAAGAAGTCGGCTATACTTATACTATTCTCGAAACTGGGAAAAACCAGCCCGAAGCCATAAATTTGTACCAAAAATTAGGTTACACAATCATTCCAAATTATCCGCCTTACGAAAAGATAGATAACAGCGTCTGCATGAAAAAGACTTTATAATAATGAAAATTACAGCCGAAGCATTACGACAAAAAATAGGACAATTCTTTTTTCCTGCCGTTTTTATAAACGATACCGAAGAAAATATTCAGGAAACCGAACGTTTAATTGCAGCACACAATATTGGTGGTCTGACCTTTTTTCACAGTCGTGCGAGCGCTGCAACAAATTACGAAAGCAAGAAAAAAGTTGTTTTTAATGATGACAGTTATCAAAAAATAAAAGAACTTATTGTTCGTTATCAAAAAGCCGCTTCTACTCCACTTTTAATCAGTATTGATGCAGAATGGGGATTGGCAATGCGTATCGAAAAAACGCCACAATATCCTTATGCGATTACGCTTGGCGCTTTGCCGGAAAACAAATCTGATTTGGTTTTTGAAGTTGGAAAACAAATTGGTTTAGATTTAAAAGCTGCCGGAATTCAGTATAATTTATCGCCTTTGGCCGATATCAATAATAATCCAAATAATCCAGTAATTGGTTATCGTTCTTTTGGTGAAAATAAAGAAAAAGTAGCCAATTTTGCCGTTGAATATTTAAATGGAATGTCGGAAGTTGGCGTTTTAGGCTGTCTGAAACACTTTCCCGGACACGGAAATACCAATGTCGATTCGCATTTAGGATTACCGGTTTTAAAAGAAACGCTGGAAGAATTATTAGAGAACGAATTATACCCGTTCATTAAAGGAATTGAAAATAATGTCGATTCGATTATGATTGGGCATTTGGCAGTTCCGAGTTTAAATGACGGAAAAGATACATCGGCAACATTATCAAAAGCTGTGATTCAGGATCTTTTACGAGACAAATTAGGTTATGATGGTTTGGTCATTTCTGATGCTTTAAATATGCACAGTGTTTCAAAATTATACGAAACCAAAGGTCAGCTGGAATGGGAAGCTTTTAATGCCGGAAATGATATTTTATGCTTCGCCGAAAATGTTCCCGAAGGAATCGAAACTATCTTTAGGAATGCATCTCCAGATCGCATCTTCCAAAGCTATAGCAGAATCATGAAAGCTAAAGAAAAAGCAGGAATTCTTTCTGGAAATACTGCTGCTTCGGGCGAATTAAATTTCGAAAAAGCATCTGAATTAAATCTGGAAATTGCTCAAAATGCGATTACGACAATTACAGATAATTCAAATTCTGAATTAGCATTTGAATCTCAGAAAAACAACAAATTAGCTAAACTGAGTTTATATAAAAATACCGAAAACACATTCTTCAAAACTTTAAATTCAAAATTAGAATCTCCTGATTTTGCTTTTGAAAATTTAGAAGTTTCGGATATTTCATTTATCAAAAAACAATTAGAAAATTTCGAAACTATTTTGATTTCTTTATTTGTTCCAAAGGCAAAGCCTGCGAATAATTTCGAAATTAACGATGAAGTTTTAGAACTACTTTCTGATTTACTTCAAACCAAAAAATGCATTGTTTACGTTTTCGGAAATCCGTATGTTTTACCCATAATTCCGAATCTGAAAAAGGCTTCAGGATTAGTTCAGGCGTATCAGGATTTTGAAGAATTTCAAAAAACGGCAGCAATTCAATTTTTAGATAAAATTTCTTCAAATGGAATTTTTCCGGTAAACATTGATATCCAATAGGTTAAAAAGTTAAATAGTCAAAATTTATCAACTTATAAGTTTTTATAATCACATCTTATTGTAAGAATATATGCTTATCACCTACTTTTGCACCAGAAATAAATTTTTAACGTAAAACGAAAAATATGTCTTTAGTAGGAAAAAAATTCCCAAGTATTGCAGTAGATGCTATCTCAGAAATGGGTGACAATTTAAAAATCAACATTTTTGAAGAAGCAGTAAACAACAATAAAAAAGTACTTTTATTTTGGTACCCAAAAGATTTTACTTTTGTATGTCCAACTGAATTACACGCCTTTCAAGCTGCATTACCAGAATTTGAAAAAAGAAATACTATCGTAATTGGTGCTTCTTGTGACACAAACGAAGTTCACTTTGCTTGGTTAAATACTCCAAAAAACAATGGTGGAATCGAAGGTGTTACTTACCCAATCTTAGCTGATACAAACCGTAACTTAGCTAACATTTTAGGTATTCTTGATATCGAATCTACAAGCTACAGCGAAGATACTGATTCAGTTATCATCGAAGGTTCAAACGTAACTTACAGAGCTACTTACCTTATTGACGAAACTGGAAAAATCTTCCACGAAAGTGTAAACGATATGCCATTAGGGCGTAACGTAAACGAATACCTAAGAATGGTTGACGCTTACACGCACATTCAGACTAAAGGTGAAGTTTGTCCTGCAAACTGGGAAGCTGGTAAGGAAGCTATGTCTGCAGACAGAGTTAGTACTGCTGAATATTTAAGCGCTAACTAATAAATAAAATTTCCAAATTTTTAAAATTCCAAATTCCAATTGGGATTTGGAATTTTTCTCTCTCAAAAAATCAATAATATTTTCAAAATTTAGATTTTCTAAATTCAATCGTAAGATTTGGAATTTGGAATTTATAAACTTGGAATTTAAATACAGAAAATTATGTTAATCGACTTAAACGAAGATACGTTAGCAGATTTAGTTGCTAAAAACGAAAAAGTAGTAGTACAATATTCAGCATCATGGTGTGGAAACTGCCGTATTATGAAACCAAAATTCAAAAAATTAGCCACAGAAAATGAAGCTATCACTTTTGTTCTGGTTGATGCAGAAAATTCTCCTGAATCAAGAAAATTAGCTAATGTAAGCAACCTGCCAACATTTGCAACTTTCGTAAACGGACAATTAGTTGGAGAAACTCAAACTAATAAACAAGAAGTTTTAATCGACCTTGTAAACGCAATTGCTTAAATTTAGATAGTTAGACTGGCTTAGATTTTTAGACTTCTTAGAAGTACTATAAACTTTAAAAAGGTCTAAAATCTAAGAATGTCTAAAAATCTAAGAAATCTAAACATGAAATTACCAGTAATAAAGCAATTAACGCAGTTCATCGAAGAAAACGATCAGGATTATATTATTGAAACAATCGAAGTTCTTGAAGCTATGACCGAAATTCCTTCTCTTAAAGACGAAGAATTAGATGTAATTGGCGAATTGATTTCGAATATGTACGGTGCTCTTGAAGTACACAAAATGGTTTCTCAGGGAACTGATAAAAAAGAAGCTTTAAATGCGTTCATGAAACGTGTTTTAGGTTCTATCGATAAATAATATCGGCCTCTTTTTCAAATAAAAAACAAAAAAACATGACTGAGAAAAGCGTTTCGTATTGCGAGACGCTTTTTTTGTTTTCAGTTTTCTGTCGCAGTTTTCAGTTTATCCAATCTTTGTCAGGCTGAGCGAAGTCGAAGCCCGCGTAAAGATTATCAATTTAGATTATGGAGTTACTTTGTGTGGGCTTCGACTTCGCTCAGCCTGACAAAAATGAGAATAAAATTCGTTTAATCTGTGTCATCTGTGTGCCATATATACGCAAACCAATACGAATAAACTTCTGCCTTAATCTCACCTTAAACCCTTAACAAATACTTTTAGATTCAAATATTAATCCTTACTTTTGAACCTCATTAAAAAAAATTATCATGGCTTCAATAACATTAGGAGGAAATCCAGTTCATACATCAGGCGAATTACCAGCAGTTGGTTCTAAACTTGCTGATTTTAAATTAGTGCAAAACGATTTATCAGTTGCTTCTTTGAGCAATTTCGCTGGTAAAAAATTAGTTTTAAACATTTTTCCAAGTGTTGATACAGGAACTTGCGCAGCATCTGTTAGAAAATTTAATCAAAGTGCAAGCGGATTAGATAATACTACTGTTTTATGTATTTCAAGAGATTTACCTTTCGCTCAAAAACGTTTTTGTGGTGCCGAAGGTTTAGAAAATGTAGTAAACTTATCTGATTTTCAAACAGGATCTTTTGGTAAAGCAAATGGTTTAGAAATCACTGACGGACCTTTAGCAGGTTTACACTCAAGAGTTATTATTGTCGTTGATGCAAACGGAACAATTACTCATACAGAACAAGTTGCTGAAATTGCAAACGAACCAAATTACGAAGCGGCTTTAGCAGCACTATAATATTTTCCACTAAATGGAGTTTCAAAAAGATAATACTTTTGTTACAGGTCGTTTAAAGAGTGTAACTTACGCCTTTAAAGGAGCTGTAAAACTGATAAGAACAGAACACAGCGTTATGGTTCAATTCTCACTGGGAATTATTATGACCATTGCCGGGTTCTATTTTCATATTTCTCAAACTGAATGGCTATGTCAAACCTTAGCCATTGGTTTGGTTTTAAGCATTGAAGGATTAAATACGGCTGTTGAAAAAATCGCCGATTTTATCCACCCCGATTACAGCAGACGAATTGGGTTTATTAAAGATATTGCTGCAGGAGCGGTATTTTTTGCCGCCATGACAGCAATAGCGATTGGTTTGATAATTTATATTCCAAAATTTATATAGGCGGAACGCAAGAATGGCAAAAACAAAAAAAGAAACTGTAGACAAAAAAACCGAATCAAAAGTCGCCAGCATTAGATCCTGGTCATTATCCAAACAACAAAAATTTGTTTTGGGCTGCCTTTTGGTACTCTTTTCTATTGCATTATTAGTTGCATTTATTTCGTTTTATGTCAACGGACAATGGCAGACAGACCAAAGTGCGGTTTCTCAATTGGGAGATCGTGATGAAGTGGTGCAAAACTGGCTCGGAAAATTCGGGGCTTTTCTTGCAGACTTAATTGTGTACCGAGGTTTCGGTCTTGCCTCTTTTATAATTGTTCGTTTATTCTTTTTAACCGGATTATTTCTGGCATTAGAACTTTCGACCAAAAAATTAAAAAACACTTGGTTTTGGGATTTATTTGCCATTATCGTAGTATCTATTTTATTTGGTTTTTTTGCTACTTCGGCACCAGAATTAGGAGGAACAATTGGTTATGAATTAAATCTTTTCCTTCAGGATTATATCGGGAAAACCGGAACTTTATTAACCTTACTTTTTGGACTGATCGTTTATTTGATTTTCAAAATAAAAGTATCTCCGGAAAAAATCCAGTCTTATTTTGATTCTACTAAAAACGAATTAAAATCAGAATTAAATTCTATCAAAAAACCACAGCAGGATTTAGAACCTGAAAGTGCTTATAATTTAGAAGAATTTGCAATTGAAGAAGATCCTGAACTGGATAATATTCATTTAAAAACAGATGATTCTAAATTCGAAATCAACAAAGAAGCTTTAAAACCAACAATCAATCATTCGTCAGAAATTGAATTAAATCCGATTTTAAAACCAATTCAGTCAAAACAAGAACTTCCATTAGTTTCTCCTGATGAAGCATTTGTAATTGAAAAAGCGGAAGAAGAAGATATTATTGAAGAAAACCTTGCTTCTCGCCTTGTTGCTGATTTCGGGTTATTTGATCCAACTTTGGATTTATCCAATTATAAATTCCCAACTATCGATTTATTAAAAGAATATTCGACAGGAGGAATTACCATTAATCAGGAAGAATTAGAAGAAAACAAAAATAAAATTGTAGATACACTTCGTAACTACAAAATTGAAATTGCACAAATTAAAGCAACCGTTGGTCCATCGGTAACTTTATACGAAATTGTACCGGAAGCCGGAATCAGAATTTCTAAAATTAAGAGTTTAGAAGATGATATTGCTTTATCACTTTCGGCATTAGGAATACGTATTATTGCACCAATTCCTGGAAAAGGAACAATTGGTATTGAGGTTCCTAATAAGAACCCTACTATGGTTTCGATGAAAAGTGTTATTGGATCGGCTAAATTTCAAGAAGCTGAAATGGAACTTCCAATCGCTTTAGGAAAAACTATTTCGAATGAAACTTTTGTGGTCGATCTTGCCAAAATGCCTCACTTATTGATGGCGGGAGCAACAGGGCAAGGAAAATCGGTTGGATTAAATGCAGTTTTAACTTCGCTTTTATACAAAAAACATCCGGCAGAAGTAAAATTCGTTTTGGTTGATCCTAAAAAAGTAGAACTTACACTTTTCAATAAAATAGAAAGACATTATTTAGCGAAACTTCCTGATACAGAAGACGCTATTATTACTGATAACGCAAAAGTGGTGAATACTTTGAATTCACTTTGTACTGAAATGGACAATCGCTATTCTTTATTAAAAGATGCGATGGTTCGTAATATTAAAGAGTATAACGAAAAATTCAAAGCAAGAAAATTAAATCCGGAAGCCGGACACCGATTTTTACCTTACATCGTTTTGGTTGTCGATGAGTTCGCCGATTTAATTATGACTGCAGGAAAAGAAGTCGAAGTTCCTATTGCTCGTTTGGCTCAGCTGGCGCGTGCTATTGGTATTCACTTAATTATTGCAACACAAAGACCTTCTGTAAATGTTATTACAGGTTTAATTAAGGCCAATTTCCCTGCGAGAATTGCATTTAGGGTAACTTCAAAAATTGACTCAAGAACAATTTTAGATACTCAGGGAGCTGACCAGTTAATTGGACGTGGAGATTTATTGTACACAAACGGAAATGACGTAACGCGTGTGCAATGTGCTTTTATAGACACGCCAGAGGTTGAAAAAATTACAGATTTTATTGGTTCACAAAAGGCGTATGCCACAGCATATTTGCTTCCGGAGTTTATTGGAGAAGAAACTGGCATTAATCTTGATATGGATATTTCCGAAAGAGATACCTTATTTAGAGAAGCTGCCGAGATTATTGTTAATGCGCAGCAAGGTTCTGCTTCATTACTGCAAAGAAAATTAAAATTAGGTTACAACAGGGCCGGTCGTTTGATCGATCAGCTGGAAGCAGCAGGAATTGTTGGACCGTTTGAAGGCAGTAAAGCAAGAAGTGTGAACATTTTAGACTTAAGTGCTCTTGATCAATTCTTTAATAATGAACAAAATTAATCCAATCATGAGAACAAACATTCAGGAAATCAAAAACAATTCTATCACTAACATGACTAAAAAGTGTTTTCAAATGGCAGTTATCTTGCTTTTGAGCTTCACTTCTATTCAAGCTCAGGATAAAAAAGCTAAAGATTTATTGAACGAAGTGACTGCTAAAATAAAAAGCTACGATAATATTGTTATTGATTTTAAATATTCTCTAAATAATGCAAAAGAGAATATTAACCAGGACAGTAAAGGAAATGTAACCATGAAAGGTAATCAATATGTATTGAATTTTATGGGCGTTACTAAAATTTTTGACGGACAAAAAACATACACAATTGTTCCTGAAGACGAAGAAGTTACGGTTTCTAAAGTAAATGAAAAGGATGATAATGCTATCACGCCTTCAAAAATGCTTACTTTCTTTAATTCTGGGTACAAATACAATATGGATATCGTACAAAATGTAAAAGGAAGAAAGATTCAATACATTAAATTAGTACCAACTACTGGAAAAGATCAAAGAAAAGAAATTCTTTTAGGTATTGATGTTCAGACAAAACACATCTATAATTTGATTGAAACTGGAAAAAATGGTACAAAAACAACTTTAACCGTTAATTCTTTTAAAACCAATCAGCCATTATCAAAAAATCAATTTACCTTTGTAGCGAGTAAATACCCGAAATACTACATCAACAAATTAGATTAATCAGAAGGTTGAAAATTCTAGACAAATACTTATTAAAAACATTCTTAGTTACATTTACCACGGTATTTGTAATCCTTTTTTTCATATTCATACTTCAAACAGTATGGCTATTTATATCAGAACTAGCAGGTAAAGATCTCGACTTAATATTGGTCGTGAAATTCCTGCTTTTTTCTATGCCGCGTATTATACCGCTGGTTTTACCGTTATCGGTTCTTTTGGCTTCGATTATGACTTTCGGAAATTTAGCCGAGAATTATGAATTTGCTGCCATGAAATCTTCCGGAATCTCACTTCAAAGAGCAATGCGGGTTTTAATTATTTTTATATTCGTTTTGAGTATTGTAGCATTTTGGTTTGCCAATAATGTTATTCCTTTTGCCGAATATAAGTTTGTTAACTTTCGTAAAAATATCGCACAGGCAAAACCAGCCATGGCAATTGCCGAAGGTCAGTTTAACGATGTTGGAACTTACAACATTAAAGTCAACAAAAAATCTGGCGAAAACGGAAATATTCTTACTGGTGTTACTATTCACGAAAAGGCAAACAATTTTGGAGAAAACAAAACGGTTATTAAAGCCAAAGATGGTGAATTGATCAGTAATGAGAAATCGAGTATTTTGAAACTGGTTTTAAATGATGGTTATTATTATCAGGATGTTACTCCAAAAAAATACGAAGACCGTGCTAAACTTCCTTTTATAAAAGGCGCTTTTAAAAAGCATATCATTAACATCGATTTATCTGAATTAAACAAAGTTGACGACAGTAAAGAAAGTATTGCAGGTACAAATGCAATGCTTAATGTTAATGAATTACGTTATACTTTAGATTCATTAGACAAGAATCTGGATAATGAAATTATTTCATTTTCTGAGAATATAAACCAACGTGTTGGATTTAGAAGATCAAGCACTTTGGTTACTGATAAAGCAAAAAAGAAAAAAGCTTTACCAAGCGATCTTTTGTCTTTATATAATAACAAAGAAAAAGTTGATGTTCTAAAAATGGCAAGCAGCAATGTTACCAGCAACGTTTTCTCTATTGAATCAACCCAAAAAGATTTAAAAGACAAACAGCGTGAGATCAACAAGCACTTAACAGCATTATATGAAAAGTTTGTTATTGCTTTTGCATGCTTCTTAATGTTCTTTATTGGTGCGCCTCTTGGAGCTATTATTAGAAAAGGCGGACTTGGTTTACCAATTGTTTTTGCGGTTTTAATTTTTATTACTTTTCATTTCATTAATACTTTTGGAAAAAGATTATCGCAGGAAGGCGGAATGACTCCTTTTATGGGTTCATGGATGTCGTCGTTTATTCTTTCTCCATTAGCGGTATTATTAACGTATCGTGCCACAAACGATAACGGATTGATTAATTTTGATGCAATAACGACCCCAATATCACAACTATTTCAAAAAATTTCCGAGCGGTTTTCACCAGCTCAAAACAAACAATAATTATGTCAACAAAAATTCAACTTAATACCATTGAAGAAGCTATAGAAGATATTCGTCAAGGTAAAGTAATCATTGTAGTTGATGATGAAGATCGTGAAAATGAAGGTGACTTTTTAGCTGCTGCCGAAAAAGTTACTCCTGATATGATCAATTTCATGGCTACACACGGACGTGGATTAATCTGTACACCACTTACAGAAAGCCGTTGCAAGGAGCTTGATTTACGCGCTATGGTTACTAATAATACAGATCATATGGAAACTGCCTTTACGGTTTCTGTAGATTTAAAAGGAAATGGCGTTACAACCGGAATTTCTGCTGCTGACAGATCTAAAACAGTACAATCATTAGTTGATCCAAATACAAAACCACATGATTTAGCGCGTCCTGGACATATTTTTCCTTTAATTGCTAAACAAGGTGGAGTTTTAAGAAGAACAGGGCACACAGAAGCCGCAATTGATTTTGCAAGGTTAGCAGGGTTTAAACCTGCAGGTGTTATCTGTGAAATTTTAAATGAAGACGGAACAATGTCTCGTTTGCCTGAACTTATAAAAGTAGCAAAGAAATTTGACTTAAAATTAGTTTCGATTGAAGATTTAGTTGCTTACAGAATGCAGCACGACAGTCTTATCATTAAAAAAGAAGATTTTGATATCGAAACCCGTTTTGGGACTTTTAGATTAAGAGCTTACGAGCAGACTACAAATAAACAAATTCATATTGCTTTAACGAAAGGAACATGGAATCTTGGAGAACCAATTTTGACGAGAATCCACTCTTCGCAGGTTAATAATGATTTATTAGGAACATTGACTAATAATGCAGAACAGCAGTTAGACGATATGTTTAAAGTCATTAATGAACATGGTAAAGGTGCAGTTATTTTTATTAACCAAGATATGACGGCTGTAAATTTATTAAACAGAATTTCTGAACTTAAAACTTTACAAACTCAAGGAACATTAAAAGCGCCAAAAGTTATCATAGATAGTAAAGATTACGGAATTGGGGCTCAAATCCTTCATGATATTGATATTTCTAAGATTAGACTAGTTTCGAACACGGAACAAACAAAACGTGTCGGAATGATTGGATATGGTCTTGAAATCACTGAATACGTAACTTACTAATCTTTATGGGTACATTAGAAGAAAGAATTTTAAAATCTGAAACACATATTTTTAAAGCGGTTTTCCCGAGTACAACGAATCATTATGATACTTTATTTGGAGGAACTGCGCTTCATTTAATGGACGAAG
The DNA here is from genome assembly GCF_057808895.1 of Flavobacterium sp. FG68. NCBI lineage: Bacteria > Pseudomonadati > Bacteroidota > Flavobacteriia > Flavobacteriales > Flavobacteriaceae > Flavobacterium > Flavobacterium sp. FG68. The sequence continues at coordinate 697 of NZ_JBMDIY010000013.1, read as the reverse complement.
TGGCTTTTATTTGTGCTACACGTTTCAGCCGTAAAAAAGTAGTTACAATATCTACAGGTCAAATTGATTTCAAAAAGGCAATTCCGGCAGGGACTTTAATCGAATTAGTTGCAAAAGTTGTTAGCGTGGGAAGAACAAGCTGTAAAATTCACGTTGATATTTTTATGGAACAAATGTATACCGAGCTTCGCGAAACAGTAGTTTCAGGAACTTTTTCGTTTGTTGCTGTTGATGAAAACAAGAAACCAACGCCAATTTTGGACAATTTGGATTAATTTTTTCAAAAATCTTTTTTTAGGAAATACTGATAACTAGATACTTGTAAATTATTTTAAAAAAGTTTCAAAAAAAGTTTTCAGAACCGAAAAAGCGTCTTATATTTGCACCCGCAATCAGGCAATGATAGCAACATACTGGAGAAATGGCAGAGCGGTCGAATGCGGCAGTCTTGAAAACTGTTGACTGTAACAGGTCCGGGGGTTCGAATCCCTCTTTCTCCGCACAAATTCAAAACCCTTAACTTTTGTTAAGGGTTTTCTTTTTTATAATATTATTTTCTTTGTAAATAGTTTCAAAAAAGTTTTCTCAATTGAAAAAACACCTTATATTTGCACTCGCAATCACGAAACGATAGCGACATATTGGAGAAATGGCAGAGCGGTCGAATGCGGCAGTCTTGAAAACTGTTGACTGTAAC
>NZ_JBMDIY010000012.1:0-130700 GCF_057808895.1 Flavobacterium sp. FG68 | reverse complement strand
TCTACGAACGTGTATTTCTTTTTAACTTCGCTTGTATTTCAAAGCGGGTGCAAAAGTAGTGAGTTTATCAGTATTTACAATACTTTTTATCGCTTTTTTTTAAAATATTTTAGCAACTTTTTCTTAACTCTCTGATAACATTAAGTTTGCGTGACAACTTTTTTTTAAAACCTTTAAGGTTTTTCTTATTTTTATTATTTTTCAGCAAAAAAATATTTTTAAAAACAATATGTCTGCATGTTTCGTAACAAATATTCTGTTTTTAAGCGAGACTTGTTAGCTTTTTTTATTTCGTTTAGGAATGAAATCTGAAACATTTGACCTTTTTAATCTCTATTTTTGCAAGCAGTATAAATGATACTATTATAAGCTTGAAAAATCAAAATCAAAACATTCAACAATTTGAACTCCCACCTTCTGCAAGAGCAGGAATTATTATTGTTAATATGGAGGATAAAGAGATAGAGAATCACGACATCTCTAAACCTCATCGGGATGATCATTGTCAATTAATGTTTGCCTTAAACGGAAAGTTTAAATTAAATATTGATTTTGAAATTATAGAATTTTCCGGACCTGCCTTACTTTGTATCTTTCCTGAAGAAGTACATCATATTATATCAGTAAGAGACCCGAAAGGATGGATGATTAGTTTTGATTCATCGCTGGTTAATAAAGAGGTCTTGCAGCTTTTAGAAAATAAAATTAATAATCCCTTTTTATTACAAGAAGAATCTCCCTTTTTTCAACAGCTTACAATCCTAATGGATTTAATTGAAAAAGTGCAGTCTGAAAATAAAAACAACTACATTCAAAAAAGTATTCATTATTTATTAAATACGCTTTTAAATTTAATTTCAGGGGAACTCGTTTCTAATTTACCTCTTAATAAATCCAAAGAAAGTCGCAGTATTATCATTAAGGAAGCTTTTATAAAACTAACAAAAGAACATTATAAAACATGGAAACAGCCAGCACAATATGCTTCGGCTCTTTCTATTTCGGCTGCGCATTTAAATGATACTGTAAAATCATTAACAGGAAGTCCGGTCTCGGCTCATATTCAAGAGGCATCTATAATGGAAGCCAAAAGACTGCTTTACTTTACAGACAGCAGCGTAAAAGAAATTGCTTATCAGGTTGGTTATGACGAGCCTGTTTATTTTGGAAAACTTTTTAAAAAGTTAACCAGCCTTACTCCTCTTGAATTTAGGAAAAAATTCCGTGTTTAGGACTATCCTTCCCTTCATTCAAACTACATTAAAGATCATCCTCTAATTAATTTTGCATTGTAATTAATTTATAATGATATGCAAAACGAAATCAATATCCCAATCATACTAGATGCAGTACGAAAAGTGGGAAACGTCTTTTTAAAAGACTATAAGCAAAATGCGATTCCACAAACTATGGATGAGCTTTTAAAACAATTAGAAGATATCGATACTTTGTGTCTGAGTTCTTTAAAAGAAGATTTAGCGCTACAGTATCCAAATATTCCCTGGCAAATAGGCGACGAATTTGATACTGATTCACAAAGAAATCCTTCAGGCGATGAAGAGTACTGGCTTTGCGACGCCATGGATGGTGCTATACAATATCTTCAGCATATTGCAGGATGGACAATAAATCTGGCGCTTATTCGTCATGGAAAACCTTTATTTTCTGTAATTTTTGATCCATTGGCCAATGAAATGTTTTGGGCAAAAGATGGTGAAGGCGCATTTATGAATGGCAGATTACTTGAACTTAGCAACAAGACAGATCAGTCAGTTATGCTAGCCGTTTTTGAGTATGGACATCAGGATAAATCAAATAATGATTTAAATAAAAAAATAGGTAGTACGGTTACTAATTTGATTCAGAATTTTGGAATTGTTAGAAATTACGGACCACACGGATTGCAATTGGCTTATGTTGGTGCAGGCAGAATTGATTTGTTTGTTCAGGAAGATCTCGACACTTATAACTGGATTGCAGGATTGCTTATTGCGAAAGAAGCGGGTGCCGAAATCCTAACAACAACAGGAACTCCATGGAAATGGGGAAGCGAAAGTGTACTTGTGGCACAAAAAAGTATTACTGAAAAATATCTGCAAATTAAATCAACTAACTAAAATGAATATAGCAATTATAGGAGCCGGAGCAGGAATTGGACTAGAATCTATTACACTGGCTCTTAAAAAAGGCCACATTGTAACAGCATTATCAACAAATACGGATCACATTCCAAATCATCCCAATCTTATCAAAATAAATGGCAGCGCAACATCTCTAATAGATTTAAAACATGCCATAACTGGATCTGATGCGGTACTTATAACCGTTGGAACAAAAAATAAAAAAGCAACTACCTTATTTTCTGATATTGCCAATGCATTGGTTAAGGTTACTGATGATTTAAAATTTTCTTCGCCAGTTTTGGTTATTACCGGTTTTGGAGCGGGAGAAAGTAAAAATTATTTAAGCTTTTTTATGCGAACGGTGATTTCGTTATTCCTAAAAGACCAATACATCAATAAAACAGTAATGGAAGAAATAATCACCAATAGTACTATGAAATGGGAAATCATAAGACCTGGAATGCTAACGAACGGAGATGCACAGTCAACTTATAAAACAATATCAGGACTTCAAAAAGGAATGAAAATTGGAAAGATTTCAAGAGCCGATGTTGCCCAATTCCTAATTACCGAAGCAGAAAATCCATTTAGACTTTATCAATATGTTGCGCTAACAAATTGATTATAAAAAGGAGTAACAGCACAAATACTGTTACTCTTTTTATATACAAAAGAAAGTTCGAAAGAGGATTTTGTTTAAAAACTATTTTATTTCCGGAGTTATTATTTGATATTTTCCGCTAAGATGCATTAGACTAAAAAGATACATTAGTCCGTCATAATAGGGATCAAAATAACCATCTTCATAAGGCTCCAGTTTAGCATTCCAGACCGCGTGAACAAAATCCATACTTTCTTTATCTTTATTTACCAGCGATGCCGTGGCTGCTGTTGCTACTAACCCAATTGAATGTCTGAGTTTTTTTACCGGACCTGCCTGAAGAATAAAATCAGGAGTAGAACCATCCAGATTAAACTGATCTTCATAAGTATCTAATCCTTTTGATCTCAGGAAATTTTGAAATCGCTTGGCATAATCTTCCTGCCATTTTTTATCTTTTCCATACCACGTATAATCCATTGCGATATTCATAGGAACACGCCAGGAATCATAACGGAATCCGGGCGGCATCCAGGGCGTTGGATGCGGTTCTCCATTAAATTCGGTATAATCTGAATTTAGACCTGTTAGAGGATGACAGGCTTTATGTAAAAAATTACGCGAAACATCGGCACATTCTTTATAAAACTGTTCGTGGCCGTCTTTAGCATATAATGCCCAGATTTCGTAAAATGCAGGAACATGATAAGAAGGATCTGTCCAATTGTAGCCGCCTCCTTCTGGTACAAAAGAAATCTGCTTATGTTCGGTATTTATAATATTATAGATATTCCCTGTACCGTCTTTTTTCCACATGGCATCTAATATTCTTCTGGCTTCTTTGTAATAATTTATTCCTGTATCATTGCCCCATTTATTTGAAGCAAAGAGCAGACTTGTTATATAATATAATTCCCCATCAGATGCAGAACCGGGAGAATTTTGTTTTTTGGTCTGCGGATCTACACTCCATGCAAAATAAGCTTCTCTTGGTCCGTCCTGATGCTGCATGTATTTGACAGACCAGCGCCAGAGACGATCAAAAACTTCTTTTTTATTGAGCTGAACAGCAACCATCATTCCGTAGGACATTCCTTCGGTACGGGCATCTTTATTTTTTACATCAGAAACATATCCTAACGAATCTCCTTCTTCAAAATACACTTTATTTGGCCCTTCAAAAACATCATAATAAGCTTTCGTTAATTTCTTATCAATATCAATTTGACTATAACCTACTGCTGCAAAAAGATTACGGTATTGAGGTTTATCTGCTTTGTTTTTGTTTTGACTAATGGTAAAGGCCGGAATAAAGGCAAAAACGATAATAAAAAGTCGGATTTTAATCAAATATTCATTTGTAATAATCTGATATACAGTCATATTTCCTGGGTTTATTTGTTAGTCTTTTATAATAATTTAAATATACACAAAAACAACAAATACACAACTGGTTGTGTAAAAATAATACCAATAATTAAAAGATATAAAAATCAAGTATATGTCATAATATAGAATATAAAAAACAACTGGTTGTGTTCATGATCAATCATTTAATAGATTTACTTAAAACAAACTCATGCTTCAAATATGTTAATATAGGCTTCAAAAATGATACACATTTTTTCAACTTTCAAGCTATTTTTACATTAAACATTCCATGTCAGATAGAGCAAAATGAAGTGTTATTTTTTTGACAGCAATGCACCTAAAAATTAATCTTCAATTAATATAACTGGGCATAAACCTGTAAAAGCAATCCTTAAATATTTATGAATAATACATCCCAAAAGCTTTCTATACTAGAAAAAACAGGTTACGGTTTAGGTGATTTTGCAGCGAATTTGATTTTTCAGACTTTGCTGACTTTTTTAGCTTTCTTTTACACAGATGTTTATAAAATTCCAGCCGGAACTGCAAGCGTTATTATCTTTACCGGAGGTTTTATTGGTGCTTTTTTTAATATCATTATGGGTGTTATTGCTGATCGTACTCAAACGCGATGGGGAAAGTTTAGGCCTTGGATATTATGGACGGCCTTGCCTTTTGGGATTGCTGCTGTGTTGTCTTTTTTAACTCCGGATTTTGGATTAACAGGTAAAACAACTTATGCATTACTGACTTACTTTTTTTTAGTGCTGCTTTATTCCGCAAATAACTTACCGTATGTTGCTTTAAGCGGCGTTTTAACTGGTGATATGAAAGAACGAAACAGTCTTTCCTCCTATCGCTTTGTTGCTGTTATGATAGCTCAATTTATTGTACAGTCGCTTTTATTGCCATTCGTTTTAATTTTAGGAAATGGAGATAAAGCAGTTGGTTTTAAAAACACCATGATACTATTTGCTTTTATTGGAGTAATTTGTTTTCTGATTACTTTTTTCACTACCAAAGAAAGAATCATTCCTGCAAAAAATCAGGAATCTTCTGTGAAGCAGGATTTTATTGATTTGTGTAAAAATGGACCCTGGCTGGTTATATTACTAGTTACTATTTTGGTATTTATAACTTTGTCTTTAAAGGGCGGTATGTATGTTTTTTACTTTAAATATTACTTAGATCCTGCTGCTCAGACTCTTTTTTTGAATGATATTGGTTTTACAGCTTTAATTGAAAGAGTAAATAATTCCTTAACAGCAATGGGATTTGTAAATCTTCAATGGCCAAAAGATGCTCCAACTTCTGCTTTTAGTCTTTTTAATGGCGGAGGGATTCTTTTTATGATATTCGGAATCCTGTTTTCAAAACCTCTTGCAGATTCATTCGGTAAAAGAAATATTTACATCATCTTCATTTTTTTATCTGCTGTGAGTTTACTGCTGTTTAATTTTTATAGCAGAACAGCTATTGCAATGGTTTTTTTGACCCAATTACTACATGGTTTTATCTACGGAGTAACAATTCCTTTATTGTGGGCTATGATTGCCGATGTGGCTGATTACAGCGAATGGAAAAACAACCGAAGAGCTACTGCTACTGTTTTTTCGGCTATGATTTTTGGATTAAAAATCGGAATAAGTATTGGAAGTGCTTTAGGTGCCGCTTTTTTATCAAAGTATGGTTATGTAGCCGAAGAAGTCAATCAGGTTCCGGCTGCTGTTGAAGGGATTAAACTTTCAATAAGTATTTATCCGGGCTTTATATTTATTATAAGTGCAGTTCTGTTATGCTTTTATGTAATAGATAAAGAAATGGAAATTCAAATTGAAACAGATTTGAAGGAAAGAAGAATATAGATTTTAGATTTTAGATTATGGATTGTAGATTATGAAACCTGAAACTTTTTATTTAACGCAAAGCACACAAAGATTTTTCTGCATATAAAGTTTTTATAAAAATGCAAAGTTCGCAAAGCTTTATGTTAATGGGATTGCTTGTTTTAACGCATAATTTTTTTAACGCAAAGGGCGCAAGGTTTTTTAATATACGAGGTTTTATAAAACGGCAAAGTTCGCAAAGCTTTGTGTTGTTTGGATTGTTTGTTTTAGCGCGTAATTTTTTTAACGCAAAGCACGCTAAGTTTTTTTGAAATATATTGCATTTAGAATGCACAAAGTTCGCAAAGATGTATCAACATAAAGCTTTGCGAACTTTGGTTTTATAAAAACCTAGCTTATCAAAAAAACTTAGCGTCCTTTGCGTAAAAACCTTTGCGAACTTTGCGTTAAAATATCCTCAGTTCAACCTGAAACTTGAAACTTTAGATCTGAAATCTAAAATTAATTACGCCATTGCATAAAAAAATAAACAGTGCATTACAAGTGCACTGTTTATCAAAAATACTAACTTACTTAACTCAAACTAACATAATTTAATCATTTAATATCCAGGATTATTATCGCTTGGTTTTATATTGGGATTAGAAGATGTTTCTCTGTTAGGGATTGGCCATAATTCATTTTTACCTGCCTGAAAACCAGTGTTTGCTAATTCTGTACTGGCATTTCCCCATCTCATAATATCGTCAAAACGGCTTTGTTCTCCTGCAAATTCTACTTTACGTTCATGAACAATTGCAGCGAAAACAGCTTCTTTTGTAGGCGTAATATTAGTTGTTAAACCTGCACGATCTCTAACTTGTTTTATAAAGGCTATGGCTGCTGTTTGTGAACCTCCGTCTCTTTGGTTTTCACATTCGGCTTTCATAAGCAGTACATCTGCATAACGCATAACTTTAAAGTTAATACTGGATTGTGTAGCCTCATCTTCTTTTTTATAATAGTTCTGGTATTTTTTCCAGCCTGCATTTCTAATACCTGCAGATGTATTAAAGTTTTGCGCTGTCATTGTACGTGTTCCGTTTAAATATTTAGAACCCGGCACATAAAAAGTATCTCCAAAACGTAAATCCCCTGCTTCATAGGAATTTAAAAGTGCATCTGGTGGATATACGTTGTACCAGCTTAAATTACCATATTCCTGTCCTCTCAACGTTGACTCGGCAAAACCAGTTCCGCCGCTGTTTCCTGCATCATCCCATTTGTTCCCAGTTCCGTTGTTTTCATTAAATTCAATCTCAAAAACAGATTCTTTACCATGCTCCGTTTCTTCCATGAAGTTGTTGTAAAAACTGCCTTTATCTTCAAGACTGAATCCTGTAACGTTATTAAGCGCAGCCAAAGCCAGATCGTATTTCTTTTCGTATAATAATACTTTCCCTAAATAAGCATAAGCCGCTTCTTTAGTCACTCTACCTACAACTTCTGTACCTCTAGGCAGTAAATTTTGAGAGGCAAATTCTAAATCTGCTCTGATCAAATCAAAAGCTTCTGCTTTAGGACTTCTTGCAGCGCCTGTAATAGTTCCGGTTTTATAAATGGGTACATCCCCAAAACGATTCACTAAAAGAAAATAATAATAAGCTCTTAAAAAGTGTGCTTCTCCTAAAAATTTATTCTTCTTCGCTTGTGATAAAACTGAAGTTGGTAAATCATTAATCTTACCTTCATTATCTAATACAAAATTAGCTCTGGATATTCCAAGGAAACAAGATTCCCAATAATACTGAATAATGTCATTTCCTGCATTAAACGAAAAATCCTGAAAAGGTTTTTTATTACCTTCTAACTGCGGATTTCCTGCTGCATCCTGCGCCATAAGATCCATGGCAAAAGCAAGATTTCGGGCATACAATCCTCTTGTCTGTAAATTTGCATAAGCTGCATTTACAGCAGATTCTACCTGCGCTTCGGTTTTAAAGAACGTGTCGGGAGATAATGTGTTTGGATTAGTTAATTCTAATTCCGAAGTGTCACATGAATTTATTGCGAAAACTCCCAACAATGCTGCAACTATATGTTTTATTTTTTTCATCATCTTATATATTAAAATTTAACATCAAGTCCAAAAATTACTGATTTAGGCTGTGGATATCTTCCTAAGTCGATACCCGCAGAATTTGCATTAGTATCTGCACGTGCAATTTCAGGATCTAACCCAGAATAATTTGTAATCGTAATAAGGTTTTGACCACTTATGTAGAATCTAATATTTGAAAAATGGCTGTCAAATGTTTCTCCAGATAAGGTATATCCTAAAGTGATATTTTTTAATCTAGTATAAGAACCATCTTCAATATAGCGTTGATTAGCCGAAGACCAGTTAATATCTGCTCCCTGCGCTCTAGGCAAAGTGGCCGATGGATTGGTTACAACACCATTTACAACAATTGCTCTGTCTAAAACCTCTGTACTGGCATTAAACAAACGATTCATTCCTGTTAAATCAAATTTATTGGCATTGTAAATATCATTTCCCTGAACTCCAGTTATGAAGCAGTTGAAATCAAAATTTTTATAAGCTGCCGTAAGATTTAAACCATAAGTAAAATCCGGATATGGATTTCCAATATTAGTTTTATCATTTGAATTGATTATTTTATTTCCATCACGATCCACAATACGAATATCTCCCGGTTTAATATTAGTTTGACCCGGGCCAAAAACAGCATCTACTTCTGCCTGATTTTGATAAATTCCATTTGTTTGGTAACCATAAAAGTAAAATAACGGCTGACCTACTTCTAGTCTTGAGAAGTTCTCTAAACCTGCCCTTGCTGTTGGGCCGCCTAACACACTGGTTACTCCCGGCGCTAAACTTGTTACTTCGTTTTTACTTGTTCCTAAATTAGCTACGGCAGACCATGTAAAATCTCCTTTTCTGTCATTATAGCCTAATGAAATTTCATATCCTGATACCTTTACATCCGCAATATTTTGAATTTGAGTTCCACCACCGGCAGATCCTACAGAGGCCGCTAACGGAACTGCAAAAAGAATATCACTGCTTTTATTATTAAAATATTCAAAAGATCCAGTGAATTTTTCATCAAACAAACCAAAATCTAAACCGATGTTTCTATCTTTTTTAGATTCCCATTTCAGGTCAGGATTAGAAGCAACGCCAAGAGAAACACCTGGTGCATTTCCTCCGTTAATTGGATAATTATAATCAGCAAGTAATGTCGCTGCGTATTGATAATTGTCTATTCTGTCATTTCCTGTTGTTCCTGTACTTGCTCTGAGTTTTAGTGTACTAAAAACAGAATCTGCCATAAAACTTTCTTTGGCTATATTCCATCCCACAGCAAATGAGTAGAAATTACCCCAGCGGTTATTAGCTCCAAAACGAGATGAAGCATCTCTACGCCCTGAAACAGCAAGAATATATTTATCATCGTAATCGTAATTGATACGGGCGATATATCCAATATTTTTTTCTTCAAAATTTCCTGAACTCAAACTTCCTTCATTATATCTCAGCTGATCAATTTCGTTTGAAATATAGTAACGGCTTCCTGCTGCTAAATTCTGTCCTTTTCCGTCAATTTTAGTTATAACTCCTAATACCTCAATATTATGTTTCGCCGCAATAGTAGTTTTATAAGTTAAACTATTATCAAAAACAATATTTTGACCTTGGGTATTTGTTTCATTGGTTGTTGAAAATGCTTGTTTATGATAGGAACCATCATTAAAACTAGGAATAAAGGTATGATCCTTGCTTGTAAAGTAATCTAATGAAACTTGTGATTTAAATTTCAGGCCTTTGTAAATTTCTAATTCAGCGTAGATATTTCCTATTATAGATAAATTATTAATTTTTTGATATCCTAAATTAGCTACACGAACAGGATTTTCGGCATCATTACCATCAATTGCGCTTGGGCCTTGATAGCCTCCTAAATTTGCTCCGTTATAAACCGGTAAATAAGGCGCCATTTTAATAGCATGCTCTAATAGTGTTCTTCCTCCTGAGTTACGCTCCGGATTGATTTTACTAAAAGATATTCCCATATTGCTTCCTACCTTAAGTCTGCCAATATCCTGCGTATTATTAGCTCTAAACGAATAACGTTCAAAACCAGTATTAATAACAGCTCCTTCCTGTTTCAAATATTCGGCAGAATAACGGGCCGTAGAAGTTTCTGTACCATTTGAGAAACTCAAATTATAATCCTGCATTACACCGCTTTGAAAAATTTGATCCTGCCAATTGGTATTGGTATTGCCAAATTCAGCAGCTCTTGCCGTTAAATCACTTCCTAAATCTTTAGCATACTGAAGATATTGCTGCGTATTTAAAACGTCATATCTTTTTGTAATGGTTTGAAAACCTGCGTAAGTACTAAAATTTAGCTGCCCTGGTCCTTTTTTACCTTTTTTAGTAGTAACCATAATTACTCCGTTAAAAGCTTTTGAACCGTATAAAGCTGTTGTTGAAGCATCTTTTAAAACAGACATCGATTCAATATCATTAGGGCTCAGTCCAGATAAGTTACTGGTTAAAACTCCGTCAATTACATATAAAGGAGCACTATTTCCCATTGTAGCCAAACCACGAATGGTAACCGTAGGATTAGAACCCGGAGCACCATTTACAACTGTAACACCCGCGGCTCTCCCTTGTAAAGCTGACTCTGCATTTGTAATTGGCACTGCGGCAATATCTTTTGAACCTACTGTTGAAATTGCTCCGGTTACCTTGGTTCTCTTTTGAGTTCCGTAACCTACAATAACTTCATTTAAGCTTTGTGTGGATAAAGCTAAGGTAACATCAATAGTATTTCTGGTACCTACAGTGATCGTTTGTGAAATTAGGCCAACAAACGAAAATGTAATTTTGTCTGTAGGGTTCACACCTTTTAAAGTATACTTCCCGTCAAAATCTGTAGCGGCACTGTTTTGTGAGCCTTCTACGTTAACACCGGCACCCGGTAAAGGAAACCCCGAGGGATCTGTAACTACCCCTTGTATGGTCTTTGACTGTGCCATCATATTATGACTGCTGATTATCAGCAATGTGATTATTGCATATTTCAATTTTAACATCATTTCAATTGGTTTTTTGATTAGTTTAAATAGTTATTTGGTTGTAAAGTTTTAGTTATTGTAATGCTTATTCTAAAACTTAAAAGTGGTTTTTATAGCTCTTAAATTTTAATACAAATAAGGATTAAATACATAATTTGGTTTTCAATTCATACTGTAATTTTTAAAAAGGTTAATACTTGTTTTCCTGGGTTATTTAATTTTTCTTACATCCAAAAATATAAGGTTAGCCTAAATTTTGTCTATTAAAAATGATGCAAAAACTATCAATTTTGTAGCATGAAATCTACAGAAACAGCCATATTGAAGGTTTTTGAGCGATTTATCGAATAAAACAGAAATAGGATTTTAATAATTATGTTATTCCTTTTTTAAGCATGAAATAAAAAAAGGCTTTAATTACAATTATTTCATAATTTCTAAAAATGACTTTTACTGTTTATTACTTTGATTTTTAATTATTAAAACAAAAAAAAGACGGTATAAACCGTCTTTAAGTGGAATTCAAAATCAATAAATTATTTGCTGTGCGTAGGCAGCTGCCCGTATTTTTCTTTATAACATTTTGTAAAATAAGAAGGAGAACTAAAACCCGTTTTAATACTAATTTCAGCTATATTGTCATTGCCCAGTTCTATCAATTCTTTGGCTTTTTCTAAACGAACATTTCGTATAAATTCATTTACCGAAACACCGGTTAAGGTTTTAATTTTTCGATACAACTGGCTTCTGCTTAAAAATACCTTTGATGCCAAAACCTCAACACTCAACTCATATTCATTGATATTTTCATTAATATAATTTAGCACATTTTTTATGAATTCATTATCCAGTGTGGTCGTTTTTTCTTTTGCCTTCGGAGTAATGCCGTTATAGAATTTATTAAACATAATCTGCCTGCTTTTAAGCAGCTGCACTAGACTGGACCTTAAAATATCCATGTCAAATGGTTTGCTCAAATACATATCTGCGCCTGAATCTATTCCTTCTAATTTATCTTTGACCAATGCTTTTGCAGACAGCATCATTAACGGAATATGACTGGTTTTTAAATCTGCCTTAATGTTTTTGCATAATTCTAAACCATTCATAACAGGCATTATCACATCTGTTAAAATCAAATCAGGCTGTTTTTGCAACGCTGTTTCTAAACCAATCTGACCATTTTCTGCCGTGATTACTTTATACTCTTTCTTGAGCTCATTTTTTAAATAATTCCGTAATTCTACATTATCTTCAACAATCAAAATAGTGTAAACACGATCTTTTTGTTCCTGATCATCTGGTGATTGAACGGTTTCTTTTTCGATGGTTGGTGTGAAACTTATTTTTTTCTCTTTTTTAAATTCTTCCTGCAATATTTCATTTTCATTGAAGAAATCTTTTCCAATCGGAAATATTAATTTAAAAGTGGTTCCGGCTCCCAATGCACTTTCTACTTCAATAACTCCTTTGTGCAGTTCTACAAATCCGCGAACTACTTCCAAACCTATTCCTGTGCTTCCGTAATACGCTTTATTTAAATTGTTTACCTGATAAAAACGGTCAAAAATTCGCTTAATATCTTTTTTATCCAATCCCGCACCGGTATCTTTAATAATAATCGAAAAAGAAGGATTACTGTAAGCAGGCTGTAATAATGGAAAATAAATTAACTCCTCGTCAATTACTACTTTTACTGCTATTTTTCCATTATCAGGAGTAACCTTAAAAGCATTTGAAATTACATTAAAAATAATTTTTTCAAACATTTTAGGATCTACCCAATCGTTTAATGCTTTTTTATCAGATTCAAATTGCAGCTGGATTCCGCGGCTTTGTGCTTCTTCATCAAAATAGCTTACAATTTCTTTTGTAAAACCCACTACCTCTAATTGCTGTACTTTGAGCGGCATTTTATTAAACTGAAGCTGATTAAAATCCATCAGCTCGTTGATTAATCTTGAAAGTCTGTCAGAACTTTTTTGAATTGTCTGCAGTTTATTCAAAACACCGCCTGAAAGTTCCTGCGTATTGTTCTTGAGAATATCTGCTAAAGGATTTAAAATTAAAGTAAGCGGTGTTCTAAACTCGTGGGAAATATTGGTAAAGAACTGTAGTTTTTTATCATTTAATTTTTCAATCTGAGCTGCTTTTTTCTGTTCAAATTGTATTAATTGTTTCTGTTTAAACCTATTTTGATAATATTGATTTCCGAAATAAATTGCCGCCAGCACTAACAGCGAATAAAAGAGATAAGCAAATGATGTTTTCCACCAAGGCGGTAAAATTTCAATTTTTAATTCTAATGGTTTCTGGCTCCAGGCCCCGTTTTTTTCAGATGCTTTAACTTTAAAAATATACTTTCCGGGAGCTAAGTTGGTGTAAGTTGCAGAGCTTTTACTGCCCACATAATTCCATGAATCTTCAAAACCTTCTAAGTAATAAGCAAATTCATTTTTGGCAGGGAAAGAATAATTTATACCAATAAAATCAATTGTAAAAACAGACTGATCATGTTTAAGAATTATCTTTTTTGTTTCTGATATTACTTTTATTAACGGTGAATTTTTTTCAAGGGGTCCTACTGATTTATTGAAAAGTTTCAGATCTGTAAAATAAATAGGAAGCTGCTTTTTGCTTTTGACCAAATTTTCAGGATTAAAATAGTTCAAACCTTCATAGCCTCCAAAATACAGGATTCCGTTTTCATCTTTTAGAACCGAATTGTTATTGAAATCATTTCCAAACAAACCGTCGTAAGTAGAATAATTTACTGTTGTTTTGTTTTTTAAATCCAATCTGCTGATTCCTTTTTTTCCGCTTATCCAGATTCGTCCGTCATTTGATTCTATAATGGAGGAAATTGATTTTTCTTGAAGTCCATTGAAATTTATATACCATTTTAAAGCATCGGTTTTTTTATTGTAGCTAAATAATCCTGCGCCATCAGTACCAATCCAAATTTCTTTGTTTTTCGCCTGATACAAAGTATTAATAGTGTGGATACTTTTATGGTTTTTAAGCTTTTCTGACATTTTATCGCGTAAAGAAGTCACAGAAAAAGTAACAAAATCCTTTGTGCTTACTTTGTATAAACCTGTTGTTGAACCGACCCAAACAGCATCATCTGAATCTACCATTACTTTTCTAATGTCTAAATTCACCATTCCGTTGGCATAAAATGGTTTCTGATTGCAATGATGAAAACGACCGTCTGAAGGAGTAAAATAATGTAATCCTTTTGCAAAAGTTCCTATCCATATTACGCCTCTCGAATCTTCGGCAATACTCATAATATTATCTGAGGCAAGATCAGGAGTGTTTTTTGTGTTGTAATTAATAAAGTTTCGGCTTCCTTTCTTCAAAAAAAAGATTCCCTCATTCCAGCTCGCCAGCCAGACATTTTGTTTTTTATCTATAAAAACTTTAGTAATGTTATTATTCGTTAATCCAGAATAAAATTGAGTGTCTGATTTGGTAATATGTTTAAAGTTATTGGTTTCCGGATTGTATACATCGACGCCTCCGCCTTCCATAGAAATCCACAACTGACCTTCATGATCTTTGGCAATTCCGGTAACACAATTGGTTTGGAGTGACTGCGTATTTCCGGCTAAACTTTCAATTCCTTTTACCTTATTGTTTATTCTGTCAAAAACACCTAAACCTTTGTTATAATACCCCAGCCAGATTCTTTTTTCTTTGTCTACATATAACGACCAGACAGAATTAGAACCTAAACTGCGGCTGTTAAACTTACTGTTTTCGTATTTTTTTTGAATAACACCCTGACTATTTACAATAATTAATCCATCGTTTTCTGTTGCACAAAGAATGGTTTCAGTATCTACAGCCACAATCGACATAATTCTTTTTCTGGTAATTGGAAAAGTAACAGCCTGTTTTTCTTTAGAATACAAACTGGCTTTCACCAGACCTTTGTATCCATTACCAATCCATAAGTTTTGTTTGCTGTCAAAAAACATAGAGATAATTGTCCCTGACAGTAATTCATTGTTTTGGGCAATTTTTACTTTTTTAACTTCATTTTTTAGCGGGTCAACTACTTTTAAACCAGAATTGGTTCCTAAATAAATTGTTCCTTTTTTATCCTTTACTAAACAATGAATCAAATAATTTACGGCATTTGGAGTATCGAGTTTAAGGCTTGTAATTTTCCTTGATTTCACATTTAACTTTAACAGACCATTATTAAAAGTCCCTAAAAAGATATTGCCGTTATTGTCTTCAATAATGCTTCTTACCGAAATTACAGTTTCTTTTTGGCTTGGTTTTCTAAGGTCGATATTCTCAAAAGTATCCAAATTCCTGTTGTAAAGACACAATCCTTCATCTGTTCCTGCCCACAAGCGGTTTTGCGTATCTACATAAACCGTATAAATTAAATTGCTGTTAATAGAATTGCTGCGTTTTGAGTCCTGCTCGTAACCCACATAATTTATTCCATCATATTTATATAAACCTGCTCCATTTGTTCCCATCCACATAACGCCAAATTGATCTTGTGCAATAGTATAAATACCGCTTTTTGAAGTCTCACTATCTACCAGACGAAATTGATAGTTTTCAAATGTATTTTGAGAAAACAAGCTGTTGATTATAAAAAACAAAATAGCAATGGTTCTAAAACATTTTTTTGAAGACATTATAAAATGATTATTAAATTAAAATTCAATGTATATTGTTTAATAAAACACAATTTTGAGACTATTTCTTTTTAAGATTAAAAGGCAAAAGACTGCTTGTTTTTTATTAGTTCACCAGCAGCATTCCTCCATTAAAAGGAATCTTTATTTCAACTTCCTGATTGCTTTTATATTTGATTGTTTTTACTTTTCCGTTTAATTTTTCATCATCAAAATAACAGGTTAATGATGCATTGGTACCAATCATTGGAAGTTTCAATTTTAAACTCAATGTTTCTTTTTGAGCGTTTACTCCTGCTATGTACCACTTCGTTCCTTTTCGTCGGGCCAGGATTACATATTTGCCCGGATATCCTTCTAAAAAACGAACTTCATCCCAAGTCGTGGGAACTTCTTTCATAAAATTTACGGCCCAGACCGGAGCATCATTTAAATTGTTTGGTGCCAATGCAAAATGCTGTACGCCACTTTGAAAAAGTACAGCCGTCGCTAAAGCAAATACATCTGAAGTTATTCGTTTTGATCCTTTGTTGGGCGTGTTTTCACTATTGTAAAATTTGTTTAAGGCACTTCCTCCAAAATCCATACTTGCTACTGTATTTCGAATAAAAGTATGTGTAGCGGCATTAATCGCTTCATTGTCACAGCTTGTTTGTCCAAAATGCAGGTTTTCGCTCGCTAAGACTGCTTCGCTTGAGGCATAATTGGGATACATCCGTTCCCAGCCTCTCGGTAAGGTACAGCCGTGAAAAATAACCATCAAACCAAAATCATTAGCATCTTTTAAAATATCTTCGTATAACTTCATGGTGACTTGTTTGTCTCCTCCAAAGAAATCTACTTTAATGCCTTTTACATCGATGCTTTTTAACCACGCCATTTCCTTACGACGAATAATACTATTGTCCATCATTCCTCTTGGTCCTTGCGGCGCATCGTTCCAATACCCATTTGAATTGTACCATAAGTATAAACCAACACCTTTTTCAGCACCATATCTCGACAGTTCTGCAATTTTATCTTTTCCGATTTGAGTGTACCAAAGCGCATCAACTAAAATAGTCTGATATCCCATTACTGCACTAAAATCGATATATTCTTTTTGTACCGGAAAAGTAGTGTTATCATCCATTTTCATAATCCAGCTCCATGAACCTTTGGTATATCGGTACTCTTTTGAGGCTTCGTATTTTGGTTTAACCAAATCAAAAGGGATTGTTGTTTCTACAATCGGGCCCAGAGTTTCGCCAACTGTAATAGTTCTCCACGGCGTTTCACCCACAAGCGGTATGCCTGGCGAAGTTGTTCCGTTTCCGTTATTTTCTCCCGTCATTGGAAAACCAATGCTGTATAATCCTTTTTCGTGCCCTATTAATCTGCTGGCGCAATATCCGCTGTCAACGCCTGTTTCTGATAGTAAAATCCAGCCGTTATTGTTTACTTTGAAAAGACATGGAAATGTGTAGCCTTCGCCAATTCCGTTTTTTCCCGTAGAATCATCTAATGCATATGACATTTCATAACTAGGCATCGTTCTGGCAAATCCGGTCATTGGTTTACTTTGCGGACAAAGAAATGTTGTTGTGCCTTCCGGCAGAAGAAAACCTGAAGCTTCTTCCTGTATGACGCAGGAACGACTTTCATTTTGCGGATATATCTTATATTTAAAAGCTGCATTGTTATTGCTCACCCTAAATACAATATCGATCGTTGCTTTATTTTCTTTAGTAAAAGAAAAAACAGCTTCATTCGCTTCATAATGCACATTACTGTTTTTGATATTGGGAAGCTGGTATTTTTCGTCAATTTTATTTTGAACTGGATCTGTTTTTAAAACTAATCCTGTTGTAAAATCCCCAACATTAGTTTTTAAACCAAGCGGTGACTTTTCTAAAAACGTCTTTTCATTATAAGAAAGGCTGTAAAATGGCTGACCGTTAGAAACAAAAAGAGAAACTTTAAGCTTTCCGTCGGGGCTTTTTACGACCGATTGTGCATTTAAGTTTAAAAAACTAAACAGACATAAACATATAACATATTTAAAACTCATAATTCGCTGTAGATTAATTAACCCATTGGGTGTAATACTAAATATTTTTTTTAAACACATAGAAACATAGATTTTATAGCTAAAAAAGAATACAAAAAGAAACACATTTCTTTCACATAGTCAAGCTCTGTGTATTTTAACTAAGTGAAACGCCTTTTTTAAGAAGCCAGAATCTATGTTTCTATGTGTTAAAATTAATTACACCCAACGGGTATATTAATTACTTTTTTTATTGGTAAATAAATTTGAGAGGCAATATTTAGTTTATTGAATAGCTAATTTTGTCATTTTTAAATCTTTAGCATCAGAACTCTTGCCATAATATACCTCGTATTCTCCAGCAGCGATATTCATTGCTCTGGTTTTAGTATCATAAAACTCAAATGAAGAAGCCGGTAAATTGATCGTTACATTTTGCTTTTCGCCTGCTTTTAACTCCATTCGTTTAAAAGCTTTTAATGTTTTTAACGGTCCGTCTGCGTCATTTAATTTTCGAACATAAACCTGAACAATTTCTGTTCCGTCACGTTTACTGGTGTTTTTTATTGAAAATTTTAGCTGCGTTTCTTCATTAGATTTTATCTTGTTCTTACTTAGATTTCCTGCCTGTATATCGAATTTAGAATAGCTTAAGCCAAAACCAAACGGAAACAAAACATCTGTCGTATAACGATACGTACGCCCTTTAAGAGAATAGTTTTCGAAGTCGCCTAATTTATCTGAGTTTTTATAAAACGAAACGGGCAGTTTTCCCGCTGGATTATAATCTCCAAAAAGAACATCGGCTACAGCCTGACCTCCGGATTCTCCCGGATACCAAGCCTGTAGAATTGCATCACAGCTTTCTGTCTCAGGTGTTAAAGCAATCGCAGATCCTGAACAGTTTACAAAAATTACTTTTTTACCAGCCGCTTTCAGTTCTTTTAAACATTTTCTCTGTACGGCAGGAAGTTCGATATTAGTTCGGTCGCCGCCTTTAAAACCGGGAAAAGAAACAGGCATTTCTTCTCCTTCCAGTAAAGTCGAAAGTCCGCCTGCAAAAATCACGGTATCAATACCTTTTAGTTTTTGAATTAAACCTTGAAAATCGATATCAAACTCTTTTCCAAAATCAAATTCTAAATTAGCCTGCCAATCGTTTGACTGGGCAAAAAGAATTTCGATTTTATATTTTTTTCCCGCTTCAACTGCAAACGGAATTTTGCCTGGAACAGTTCGCCAGTTTGTATATTTTGCTATCGATTTTCCATCAACAAATAATTCAAAAGCTCCTGTTGCTCCGGTTTTAAAAACAAGATTTTCAGTTTCTTTAGCTGTAAATTCGGTTTCGTATTTTGCCGAAAATCCTTCTAGTTTAACTCCCGAAGCAAATTCATGCTGACCTGCTGTGGTCATTTTTATAGGATTTAAAATTTGCTGCGAAACAACACTATTCCCTTCTCTATTCGGATTATTCCAATAAGTGGCTTTCATTCCTTTTTTTCCTTCAAAAGAAAATTGATCAAAATAAGTATCTGTTACTTTATCCTCGACTAAATCACAAGATTTATCGTATAGGACTTTGTTTGCAGTGAGTTTTGTTTCAATTCCGTTTTTAATCGTAATAGTTTTATTGGGTGTTCCGTTATAATTTCCCCACAACATAGGTTCATTATCTGCATTTGGGCCAATAACGGCCACTTTATTTATGGCTTTATTTAAAGGAAGAATATTGTTTTTATTTTGTAAAAGCGTCATTGACTTTTGCGCCATTTCTAAAGCTAACTGCTGATGTTCTTTACTGTTAAGCACCGTTGCCGGAATTTTAGTCCAGGGCACAATCGAGTCATCATCCATTTCGCCCAAATCAAAACGACCGATTAAAACACGAAGCAGGCTTTTATTGATTTCTTCTTCTTTAATTAAATCTTTTTCAACGGCTTCGGATAATTTTTTAAAAGAGTATTTATCCCAAACACATTCAACATCAGTTCCTGCCAATACGGCTTTTGATGCGGCATGCACATCATCTGATGAAACTTTATGGGTGGTATAAAAATCAGTAACCGCGCCGCAGTCTGAAACTACCAGATATTGAAATCCCCAATCGTCGCGAAGAATTTGCTGTAAAAGTCTTGTATTACTGCAGCAAGGTTCATCATCTAAACGCTGATACGCACACATTACCTGCCGAACATCTGCTTCCTGAACCAAAGCTTTAAAAGCCGGAAGATACGTTTCGTATAATTCGCGCGGATTTACATTATTCAAATTCAATTCATGTCTGCTCCATTCTGGGCCGGAATGAACGGCAAAATGTTTGGCACAAGCCAAAAGCTTACGGTATTTTGCATCTGCTGGTCCCTGAAGTCCTTTTACAACCGACACTCCCATTCTTGAAGTAAGATAAGGATCTTCTCCATACGTTTCCTGTCCGCGTCCCCAGCGTGGGTCTCTAAAAATATTGACATTTGGTGTCCAGACGGAAAGACTTAAAAAGCGTTTGTTTTCATTTCCGTTTTGTATCCATTGATTGTATTTTGCACGGCCTTCATCTGAAACTGCATCAAATACACGAAAAACCAACTGATCGTCAAATGAAGCCGCCATTCCTATAGGTTCTGGAAAAACAGTGACATTGTCGTTATTAGCATAACCGTGCAAAGCTTCACTCCACCAGTTAAACTTTTTGATTCCCAGTCTTGGTATAGCATCGCTCTGATCACACATTAATGCTGCTTTTTCTTCGAGCGTTAATCGGGAAATTAAATCTTCTGCACGCTTTTTAGAACTAAGCGACGGATCTTTATAGGGATACTGCTGTGCGTTTAAATTGAAAAAGCATAGTAAACTTAAAAGATATAGATAATTATTTTTCATGTTTTTTCTTTTGATTAAAGATTTTACTCTTCGTTTATCATTTAATTTTTATTGTCAAGATGGAAATAATCAAAATCAACATAACCTCCTAAATCTTTCTCTGCATAATTAAAAAGACCAAATCGATAGCCCATAAAATGAGGAAGCGTATAGGGCAGTTTTATTACGTTTCCTATACCAATCCATTCTTTTCCATCCAGACTATAGTAAAACCGGCCCAAATCTGCTTTGTCTTTAAAATTGCATGCTGCTTTAAAATAGATTTTATTTCCGGTGAAGGGAACGCTTTGAATTTCTTTTGAAATGCCATCTATGGTTTCAACCATGACAATTCTTTTTGATCCATTTTCGGCTTTTATGCCAACCAGACCAAAATCTTTTTGAAGTAAAGAAAGCCCTGCAAAATCACCTTCTTTCATTTTAAAAACTTCCAGCAGAGTTATTCCTGAACATTCTGGCCCAAACGTTCTTTGTGTGAGCGTATTTTTAGCCTGGGTAAAAGTGTTTGTTATCGAAGCTGTTTTTAATCTTAAATAACCTTTTCTTTCTTTAACTGACCAAAATGAATTATCTGGATTGTGGTTCCATTGCCAGACTAAGGGCAAATCGTTGTCTCCTTTTTTTCGATTAAAATCATCTGAATTCACAATTCCCGGAATTAATCCTTTACTTTCAGGTAAATCTAAATATTGGGGCACTTTGTTGTTTTCGCCCAAAACTGGCCAGCCGTCTTCCCATTTAACCGGAATAAAATACGGAATACGTCCTACGCCTCCGTAGTCTCTAAATAAGTACGAAAACCATTTTCCGTCTGGAGTATCAATTAAACCTCCTTGTGCGACTCCTAAATCCTGCAAGCCAATCTTCCCTTCCCATGGCCCCGTAATTTTATCGGCTCTGTGAATAAGCACTGTGCGCATTCCGTTTTTTGGCCAGACAATATTAAATAGATAATATTTACCTTTTATTTTATACAATTGAGAACCTTCTGCGCCAAGCATAATAGCATTTCCTGCCGGACTGCTGGCATTTTCGATTAAAACCTGATTTAACCCGTTTTCTTTTATTCCTGATAAATCTGACTTTAGTTCTTTGATAAAAAGTTTACCATTTCCATAGACCATATAAACGCTGGCATCATCATCAAACAAAATACTGTGATCGTGATATGCCGGACTAAAACTAATTTCTTTCCAAGGTCCTTTTTCGATATCTTTTGTCGTGTATATATAAGTCTTTCCGGTAGTCTGGGCAAAAGTGGTTACATAAAATGTATTGTTGTGAAATCTAATATTACTTGCCCAAGAGCCTCGACCATAGTTGTTTTTGTCATTATCCAGATTTAGTTCGTCTGTATTTCCTAAAGTATTAGAAGCATAATTTATTATTTTCCAGTTAATTAAATCTTTTGATTTCATAATTGGAACGCCCGGGCTCATGTGCATCGTCGTACTGCTCATAAAATAATCACTGCCAATTCTAATGATGGACAAATCAGGAACATCTGCAAAAATTACAGGGTTCTGTGCTTTTTGTGCAGCTAATGAAATTCCAAAAAACAGTAATATGACACTTAAATATTTTTTCATCTTCTTTCTAACTGAATTAAAAACCTTTACA
This sequence comes from Flavobacterium sp. FG68, assembly GCF_057808895.1. Lineage (NCBI taxonomy): Bacteria > Pseudomonadati > Bacteroidota > Flavobacteriia > Flavobacteriales > Flavobacteriaceae > Flavobacterium > Flavobacterium sp. FG68. The sequence goes on along the minus strand of NZ_JBMDIY010000012.1, from coordinate 108,468 downwards.
CTTTCCTATTACTTTCGGACGCTGGTTATCTTAAAAAAAAGATTTCAATTGAATAACAATGGGGCAAACTGAAATAAATCGTGTCTCCATACCGGCCAGGTATGCCCGCCCGGATATTCACTGTATTTATATTTAACTCCCATCTCGTCGAATTTCTTCATCATTATTTTACAATTTTCATAAGCGATATCTTCTTTACCGCCCATTGAAATCCATAATTCTCTAATATTTGAATTAATTGTTGCTGCATTGTTTTTCATAAATTCATATTGAGGTTCTGATAAAGCTGTATTATTGGCCCACCATCCTGAACTAAACACACCAATACTGGAAAACATATCTGAATTTTTAATCCCTGCATAAAGTGTCTGCAATCCTCCCATCGATAAACCGGCCAGCGCTCTGTTTTTAGGATCTTTTGCTGCTTTAAAATTACTTTCTACAAAAGGTATTGCCTCTGTTTTTAATTCATTTTCAAAAGCTTTAAGTGCATTTTCATTGAAGCCTGCACTTCCTGCTACATTTCCGTCAAGCATTACAATCAGCATTGGTTTTGCTTTATTTTCGGCTATTAAATTGTCTAAAATTAAATTCGCTTTACCTTGAGAAGCCCATCCTGTCTGATCTTCACCTCCTCCGTGCAATAAATATAAAACCGGATATTTTTCGCTGGCATTTTCATAACCGGGCGGTGTGTAAACATACATCTCACGCCACGAATTGGTTACTTTTGAAAAGTACTGTTTGATTCTTACCTCTCCATGCAGAACATTTTTTAAGGTATAAAAATCCCCTTCTTTATTGGGAATTTCAATACCGCTTGCCATACGTCCCATACCATAAAATGATTGACTTGCCGGATCAGCCACAGCGACACCATCAATAAGTAACGAATAGTAATTAAATCCCGGATTTATGACATTAGTTGTTACAGTCCAAAATCCTTCTGAATCCCTTACCATATCGTATTTTTTGCCTAAATCAATTTGTAATCTTGAGGCTTCCGGGGCTTTGATTTTAAAAATAACCCTGTTATCCGGTAATATTTGAGGATATTCAGCTTTACGGATATTAGTCTGGGCAGGATTGCCTAAAATGGTATATGCTGCAAATTTTGACTGATCGACTGGTTTAAATAAAAACTGTGAAAACATGTATAAACCATTTTTCCATACTTTAAAATCATGCACACCCGGTTCGATATAGTAAATATGAGGCACATTATTTTTGAATAAGTAATCGTGTGTACGTGAGCTGTTTTCTATAAGCCAGTCCTTATCGCCGCATGAAATCCAAAGCAGTTTGAGTTTCTTTTTTGCTTCTTCGGGGTTAGGCAGTAATTCTTGTGGCAGCTTTGTATTTGGTGCGGCCGAAAATGCTCCTACCCAGGCAAACTTATCTAAATTTCCTAATCCGAAATTCAAAGATTGTCCGCCTCCCATCGATAAACCGGCAATGGCGCGGTGTTCCCTGTCTTTTAAAACCGGATATTTTTTTTCAATAAATGGAATTAAATCCTTTAAAAGATCCTGTTCAAAAACGCTGAAAGCTTTTACCTTTTCCGGATCCATTATATTTCCTGTAGCGCTGTCATCTTTCATTGCCCTTCCATTTGGCATCACGACAATCATAGGTTCAATTTTTCCTTCGGCATAAAGATTATCTAATATAACCTGCGGATTTCCTCCGTTCAGCCATTCTTTTTCATCGCCTCCTATTCCATGTAAAAGGTATAAAACAGGATATTTTTTCTTTTTGTTGAATCCCGGCGGTGTATAAACAGTCGCTTTTCTAATTGAACCTACCGTTTTAGATTCGTAAGTTACGGTCTCGATTTTTCCTTGTTTTGCATTTGGGTCAGCCACATCAAATCCAAGTGGAGCCTGAACTATAAAAGGTTCTTTTCCGTTAGATAATACATAACCGGATAATGACAACATTTTCTCCGCATAACGTTTGCCTAATTCTCTGTAACCATCCGCATTAAAATGTAAAAAATCAGGTTCAGCCTTGCATCCTTTTGAAGAAATAACATAGGAATTTGGTATAACCTGAGGCAGTTTTGCAATTATGGTATTCATACTGCCGCATTTACCGTTCTGATCTTCATTTACGGTTTCTCCAGAAAGTAACGGTACTTTTTTAGGATCGAGATTTAAGTCTTTTATTAAATTATCATATACAATTTTTACTTTTTTGGGCCAAAGCGTATCACCTGTATTCGACTCTCCCTGATGCAGTAAAATACCTTTTATAACACCAGTTTTCTGCGCAATTTTTGCCATTGCTACTAATCTTGCATATGGATTTCCGTCGTATTCTTTTACAATGTTTTTTAGCCAATCCGGAGAACCTGCAACATACGTTTCAAAATTATCTTTATCAAAAAGTTCTATTTTACAGCCTCCAACAGCAACATTTATAACGCCAACTTTTATTTTCTCAGGAAGATTAGATATCATCGTTCTTCCAAAATAGTCTATTGGAGTAAGTCCGGTTGTACATCTGCACAAAGGCGGAACTGCTGTATACCATTTTCCCATTTCACGTTCCATTTCAGGACAGTCGACTGTAGCTAAAACCTGAAAACGCGGATTAACATTAACTTTATCCTGCGGTTCAATTTTAGCGTAACCTTCCATATTGGATTGTCCTAAACTCAAATAAATATGAAAATCTGAATCTTGAGAATATCCTTTTTGGACTATTAAAAAAAGAATTACGAATTTTAAAAACCTGCTTATTGATTTCATTATTTACAAATTTGTTTTTGGTTTGAAGATTTAAAAATGAACAACTATTCCGGATGCGCATCATTGACAGCCGTAGCATATAAACCGATCAATGCTCCCGTAAAACCTCCGGCGATATTGGTTGAAAGAATATCTCCCGAAACTGCTCCGCCTAAGTTTTCAAAATCAACGCCGTTGGCAGCATAACTAAATTCATAGCGGTCTCCTTTGGCTTTTACCTGCAGACGTAATGAATTTGTTATTTTGATTTTAGCACTTGCTATAATTTTTGATTGTCCTTTTTCTGTTCTTTCTAATAAAATAAAAGTATCATTTCCTTTTTTTGTGATTCCAAATACATAATTAGAACGCTCATTCTGAAGACAAACAATACCGGCTAAATCCTTTTCTGACTCTGGTTTGTAATCAACTGTGGCAGTAAATGAAAATGTGTTGTGCTGCTGTCTGTAAAAAAGTGTAGAAGTGGGTTTAACTTCTTTAATGTTTACTTCAAAAGGTGTTATTTCTAAGCCTTTTTTAGTCTGTGAAATAAAGTTTTCGCGCGGGCCTCTTAATCCAATCCATCTATAGTCTAATTTTTTTGAGGTAAAATTTTCGGTAAACGTGAAATTTCCGTTCTGAAAAAATCCATCTTTTCCTGTTTTATTTGTAATTCCCGCTGGCATTTTTAATTTTGGCTGCATTGGAATTAATCCGTTTTCAAAAACAGGAAAATCACCAGACCAGTCTACAGGCAGTATAAAAGTTTCTCTCCCTGTATTCACCCTATTCTGATTATTTGGGCGAATGCCTAAAAAAACACCGTAATATTTATTATTCGGACCTTGAATTAAATCAGCATGACCCGTCCAGTCTACTTGATTAGTTCTGTCATTTGGAAAATAACGCTGCGTAAGTATCGGATTATTTGATGACGGTTTGAAAGGCCCTTTCGGAGTATCACTTATAAAAATAACTTCGCTGTGGTTGTCTCCTGTTCCTCCTTCGGCACACATTAAATAATATTTTCCGTTCTTTTTGTATAAATGCGGCGCTTCAATCCAGATTGGTTTTTTAGAAAGATCTACTCCTCCGTCTACAATAATTTTATCAGTTCCGGGAATTACTTTATCTGTATTAAGGTCGTACTCCCAAACTTTTATAACACGATGTCCTTCATACAATTCTTTTCCTTTATCCGGCGCATCATTATGAACAATATAACCTTTGCCGTTATCATCAAAAAAGATGGAAGGATCGATACCGCCAAAGTCTAATTTTATAGGACTTCCCCAGCCTTTCACAGGATCTTTTGTCTTCACAATAATATTTCCCAGTCCGCCGGAAAATGCGGTCACAATCATATAGAAGGTATCATTATGCGGATTATAAGTAATTCCGGGAGCATAAACGCCTTCGCTGATTCCCGTATTATGCGGATTAAACTCTGCAACATTATTTAAAACACCACCCAAATCTGTCCAGTTTACTAAATCTTTAGAGTGAAAAATGGGTACACCAGGAAACATGGCAAAAGAAGAACAGACCATATAATAATCATCGCTTTTTTTTGTAATGGCAGGATCAGGATAACAGCCTTGTAAAATTGGCGTATAAAATTCATCCGGTTTTAATGGGTTGTCATTATAAACCTGATCGTCACCAACATAACTAACATTAGAAAAAACAGCGGTTTTTTTAGACTGCATTTTTTTCGGATTCGCACTTTGAGCTGTTCCTTCAAAAAAACACAAACCTATTATTGCTGTCAAAAAAAAGATATTCCTTTTAATCATTTTATATACTCTTTATTTATTAGAAAATATTAAAAGCCGGGAGAATGCCTCCCGGCTTCAACTAACAAACCTAAAACCAGTATAAGGTAACTGTAAGATTAACACTCATTACTATAATTAAATTTGTTGTATAAGTTTAAATAATGCCCGAATTTTAATAACCGCTCTTCAGCGATTTATGATAAAATGTTAATCCTAAAATTGATTTAAATGAAGTCAAATATCAACTTATTCAATAAGTGTATTTGAAACAAATATAACAAAAAACAAATACAACACAATCGGTTGTGTAATATTTATATTGATAATATCAAAAAAAATAGCTGTAAAAAAAATATTAATTAAATTTTATGGCCACAATACTAAGTTTTATTTAAAAAAAGTATTTGTAAGAAGTAAGATGATTATTAAATGTAAAATGATTTGCTATAAATTTTAAGAAAAGAATAAAACATTAAAAAAATATTACTTTTTTGAAAAACGAAGTAAAACACATTTAAAATATAAGATAGAGGTAAATTATCTATTTTACAATAATCTTTGAAAAGTCTTTAAAGCATAAAATAACTTTCCAAACCCATAAAAAAAAGACAAAAAAAAGCTCCTGACACAGCAGGAGCTTTTACTTGGAAGATGGTTTACTTACTTACATTTGTATTCAATACTTAATTTCACAGTTTGGTTATGAGGTGTTGTGGTAATGATCTCAGCACCAAACAAACCATTGGACTTCCGTCTTGTAATGTTTTTTAATACTGCTTTTTCAAACGTAGGAAACCCATCGGCGTCATACTCGTAAGAATAATCAATGTTCGTTGTATCACGTGTTCCGTAACGGTGGGCAATAATTTCAATATTTTTAAGCATATTTTTGCTGGCACTTGCTTCATGCACCTGAAAATACTGTGCAATGTAATCCACAGACTGGTACTGCAGCGTAGGGCTCTGCGCAATATTGGCCAAAATACGCAGTCCTAAAGGGCCGTCAAAAATTGGCTTTACTTTAATTTCTTTATCCTCATAGGTATACTTGTAATCTGCGTTGTAGTATTCCTTGGAATCATTGTCAAACAAATTCTTGGTTGTCTTTTTAATCAGATTGCCATCATTGAATTCATAAGTATTACTCAAATCCATACCATTATCATTGCCTTGTTTAAAAGTGGTAATCTTGCTTAGTAGACCAGCGGCGTCATACTCCGCGTTGGTGTAATACACCAGTTTACCCTCTGCATCATACTCTGATTGTTTGCTTAACTGATCCTTAGTATTGTATTCCAAAACATAATAGCCATCAGCCTTGTCTGCAGTTGACTTGTTTACTTTCTCGGGCTTGCCCTGTGCATTATAGCTAACAGTATAAACTGTCTTAATCGGCGGATCAGAAAGTTTTCTGTCATTGACCATATTGGTTGTAAATTCAACCACCTGATCCTTATCATTGTACTTCACATCGATTTTATGAAGACCGTAGATAATCTGGCTTGGCTTCTTTCTGCACGCCAGCGGATCAGCAGCTGGATTGTTTACTGGCTCGGCCGGGGTTGTAACTTCTTCCTTTGGATCCGTTTCGACATCAGAAGGTTCACTGCTGCAGGCCACAGCAAACAAAACACTGACAAAGGCTGCGGCTAAAAAACGAAAAGAAAATAAAGAGATTTTAAAGGTTGTTTTCATACAGGTATTTTTTTAGATTTTTTAAAGATAAATTCTGAATTTTTCATTGTAATTTTAAGGGCCTTTTGGGTTTACAAAAAACTTCGGCAGCAGATCATCAAGGGGCGGTGGTCCCAATGGAATTTTTATCATCACAGGCCGGACAAAAAAAGAAGTCCTGATAAAGGAAAATGGCAGTGTTTTCATTAGTAATAATTTAGGGTTTAACTTTTAATGCATGCAAATCTAAATAGGGATTCTGCAAAAAGAGTGGGACATATTTCTCAAAGACTTGACGAATTTTCCCAATTTCATTTTTTTGAACAGATTATCAATAGTTTTGCAGCCGCAGCACCAATAATCCATTGATATATGCAGCTTATACACCATTGTCCAAAGACCAAAGCCAAACTGATTTTTACACATCAGGAATCCACGCCATCTTATTTCAATAAAAATGGACTCAATGAAGACTTATTGCTCACCATTGCCCTTAATGGGGAACAGTCCCAGCAAATTGTCATTAATGGGGAACTTCATGAGTTTCCTCCTTATAGTATTATACCGCTGGTTTCTGCTCAGGATTACAGTTTTGAAAAACCGGAGCAGATCACGGCCTGGCAGTATTCAAGAGATTTTTACTGCAATGTGGACAGCAATTTTGAAATCAGCTGTTTTGGCGTGCTGTTTTTTGGTTTTAGAGGAAATCAGTTCTTAAGTCTGAAAGAAGACTGCCGGGAAAAATTTAATGCATTAAAGCAGCTCTTTATTGAAGAATTTCAAACCATCGACACCATTCAGACCGATATGCTGCAGATGCTCCTCAAAAGACTTATCATTTTAACTACCCGGCTCGCCAAAGAACAGTATCTGGCGGGGAAAATTTATGAGGAAGAAAAATTTGATCTTATAAGACAGTTTAATATTCTGGTCGATAAAGAATTTAAAAACCAGCATCAGGTACGCTATTACGCAGGGCAGCTTCACAAAACACCCAAAACGCTTACCCGAATTTTTAATGGATTTAATTACAGCTCCCCTTCGGTCATTATTCAGGACCGCATTATAATGGAAGCCAAACGGCTTTTTACCTATACAACGCTTTCAATTAAAGAAATAGCTTATGAACTGGGTTTTCGCGATGCAGGGCATTTCAGCCGATTTTTTAAAAATGCCACTAGCCTGAAACCTTCTGATTTCAGGAAGCAGCAATAAGTAAAGGCGCCGGTTTTATTTCTCTATTCCGGAATACTTTTTGTAGACCGCTCTATACCCTAAAATACGCCCAAGGGGTGCAAGCGCATTCACCAGAGCGTTCTGAAGTCCCAGGGGAACATCGGCCAGCACCCTTTTACTCTCTATATATTTGAGCAGTACCATCTGCTGGAGAAAACCAATTTTTCCTTTTCTAATTTTACCATCACAGCTGAGTCCGTGCAGGGTTTCCAGCAAATAATCAAAGTCCAGCGCCGGAGAAACAGTCTGGATAAAAATCACTTTGCCCAGATGATTGTTATAATGATTGTGCGGACGGTCTTTTGGGAAAAAACGTTCTCCGCCCGGATAAATAATTATTTTCTCTCCCCTGTCTATAACCGTCAATTTACCGGACAGTACCTCAAAAAACTCATCCTGTATGGTATGGATATGATCTGGCATCCTGACTCCTTTTGATTTCAAAGTAACCATCACCTTGATATAATTTCCATTGGTATCGGCAGCCGTTTCTAAAAATTCGTAAGTATCACCCGTGTGAGGATTCTCAAGTTTCTGACCTTTACTTGGCATAATCGTAGTCGATATTAATTAAAAAGTATCATCTGTAAGTTCCTTATTTATCATAGCTCCTGCTACCGTGCCAGACGCAACAGCATTGGAAACAGATCGCAGCGGATTTGCACTGTCACCACATGCAGATATACCATATACAGATGTTTTCTGAAATTCATTAACTTTTATAAGTCCCTGAGCCGTGAAATCACAACCAAGAGCTAAAGGCAGTACGCTTTTCTGTACAAAAGGCAGTTTGGCATATAAAACCTTCAAAGGATAGTCTGTTAAATCCGAAAACACAATATGCTCCAGATAACCTTCTTTATGTTCAAAATAAGCAATTGGCTTTTCAATAATGCTAATATTATATGATTGTATTTTTTGCATCTGAATTGGTGTAAGCGTAGAAGGACCATTGGTAAACAAAATCAGATCCTGTGTCCAGTTCGAAATCATTTTGGCGAATTCAAATCCCGCATCCCCATTTCCAAGAATTCCTGTGGGTCTGTTTTTAACCTCGTATCCATGACAGAAAGGGCAATGAATTATAGATTTACCCCAACAGGCTGAAAAACCATTCAATTGAGGCTGAATATCCCTAATCCCGCTGGCAAAAATAAGCTTCTTGGCTTTAAATATAATTCCTGAGAGCATACAGACTTCAAATCCGCCGCTCACCTTGCTGGCCATCACAGCCTCTCCCTCATGAAACTGCACAGTTTCGTATTTTAAGACTTCATCTTTACCAAGAGCTGCAATCTCTTTTGGTGCTATACCATCCTGAGTCAGGAAATTATGTGAATGCGGCGTCTGTATATTACAGGGATAACCGCTGTCAATAATTAAAACCTTTTTGAGTGCCCTGCCCAAAGCCATCCCTGCAGATAGTCCGGCATAACTTCCCCCGATAATAATAACATCAAAAAAAGAAACATCCTTCATAGTATATTGTTTTTTAAACGAAACCAAACTCAAAGGCAGCATTACTGCACCCAGCGCAAGCCCTGTTTGTTTTATAAATATTCTTCTCGATCTGGTCTTCATAACAGTATCGTATAATGTATTGGTGGTAACGCTGGCAAATTTCAAGAAATAAAAAATCTGAAAAAATGGATATATGGCCTAATGTCTTGACAATATGGGACATCGATATTTTAATCGAAGATGGCTCGTGATACTTTTAGAATCTGTTATTGATACAGCTCTCTTTACTGCTTATTTGATCAGAAAAGAATACAAATACATCATTTCTATCATATAATGCTTCAAATCTATTATTCTAATTAATACTGCAAAAACTACATTTACAACCTTGTATTCAAACTATCTAATATAAAACCAAAAACACAATGATGAAAAAACAAATTAAAAGATATGCATTTTTAGTGCTAATCGTTTATGGAAACAGTTACGCTCAAACCAAAAAACATATGGATGCTAATAAACCTATTGAAGACCGCATTACACTTTTGATGAAAGAAATGACATTAGAAGAAAAAGTTGGACAAATGAATCAATACAACGGTTCATGGGATGTTACCGGACCAAAACCAGAATCTGGATCTAATGAAGAAAAATACAACAATATAAAAAAAGGATGGGTTGGTTCTATGTTAACCGTTCGAGGTGTTAAAGAAGTTCGAGCCGTACAAAAAATTGCCGTTGAAGAAACCCGTCTTGGGATTCCGTTACTATTTGGTTTTGATGTAATTCATGGTTATAAAACCCTAAGCCCTATTCCGCTCGCAGAATCTGCAAGCTGGGATTTAGAAGCCATTAAAAATTCGGCTCGTGTGGCTGCGCTTGAAGCTTCGGCTTCCGGATTAAACTGGACTTTTGCACCAAATGTTGATGTAGCCAATGATGCACGCTGGGGACGCGTTATGGAAGGCGCTGGTGAAGATCCTTATTTAGGAAGTAAAATTGCTACGGCAAGAGTAAAAGGTTTTCAAGGCGAAAAATTCGATAATAACTCCATTATAGCTTGCGCAAAGCATTTTGCCGCTTATGGTTTTGTAGAAGCCGGACGAGAATACAACAGCGTTGATATGAGTAATTCAAAGCTTTATAATACCGTATTACCGCCTTTTAAAGCAACTGTCGATGCAGGAATCCGAACTTTTATGAATTCCTTTAATACATTAAATGGAGTTCCTGCAACCGGAAACGTCTTTTTACAAAGAGATATTTTAAAAGGTGCCTGGGGATTTAAAGGTTTTGTAGTTTCTGACTGGGCTTCTATAGGCGAAATGATTACACACGGTTACGCTGCAGATGCTGCCGATGCGGCTAAAAAAGCAGCCATTGCAGGTTCTGATATGGATATGGAATCTAATGTTTATGTCTCAGAATTGGCTAAACTGGTAAAAAACGGATCGGTTAAAGAAAGTGTGATTGACGATGCTGTACGCAGAATACTTCGTGTAAAATTCGAATTAGGTTTATTTGACAATCCGTATAAATATTGTGATGAAGACCGTGAAAAAGCAAACATTGGCAGCAAATCTAATAATGACGGCGTTTTGGACATGGCAAAAAAATCAATTGTTTTATTGAAGAATGATAAAAACCTTTTGCCTTTAAAAAAATCAGGAGCTAAAATCGCTTTAATTGGTGCTTTGGCAAATGATAAAAACAGTCCGTTAGGAAGCTGGAGAATTGCTGCTGATGATAATACAGCCGTTTCTGTTTTAGAAGGAATGCAGCAATATAAAGACAACTCGTTAGTGTATGAAAAAGGAACAGATGTCGCTGTAAATAAGCAATCCTTTTTAGACGAAGTAAAATTGAATACTACTGATTTTTCTGGATTTGAAGCTGCAAAAACAGCTGCAAAAAATGCCGATGTTGTCGTAATGGTTTTGGGTGAAATTGGTTTTCAAAGTGGTGAAGGACGAAGCAGAACTGAATTAGGTTTACCTGGAAATCAGCAGCAATTATTAGAAGAAGTTTATAAAGTGAATCCAAATATTGTTTTGGTTTTAAATAACGGACGTCCGTTGAGTATTCCGTGGGCTGCAGAGCATATTCCTGCTATTGTTGAAGCGTGGCATTTAGGAACTCAAACCGGAAATGCAGTTGCACAGGTTTTATACGGAGATTATAATCCAAGTGGAAAACTGCCAATGTCTTTCCCAAGAAATGTAGGCCAATGCCCTATTTATTATAATTTATACAATACCGGAAGACCTACAGATAAAGATCAAAATGTTTTTTGGTCGCATTATTCAGATGTGGAAAAAACACCTTTATATCCTTTTGGCTACGGATTAAGTTATACTTCTTTCGCTTATAAAAATCTAAAAATTGCAAAAGCTTCTTTCCAAAAAGGAGAAAAAATCGAGGTTTCTGTTGATGTTACCAATACCGGAAATTTTGACGGAAAAGAAGTTGTTCAATTGTACCTAAATGATCCTGTTGCCAGTATTGTTAGGCCTGTAAAAGAATTAAAAGGTTTTGAACTTATTGAATTAAAAAAAGGAGAAACCAAAACAATTCATTTTACCTTAACTGATAAGGAACTTGGTTTTTATGACAACGATGGTAAATTTTTAGTAGAACCGGGATTGTTTAATGTTATGGTGGGCTGGAATTCAAATGAAGGACTTACGACTAAGTTTGAACTAAAATAATTAGAAAAATCTGTTTTTATCAGCGTTTTCGCTTTAGCGAATCAGTAAAATCAGCGTCTAATTTTGACGCGGATAAAACAGATTTACTTCGTAAAGACGCAGATAAAAACGGATTTAATTAACAATAATTTTATTTTTTAAAAGCTTAAGCCAATGCCATTGTCCGAAGCATCTGGATTTATTCTTAAGCAAACAACCTAATAACCTGAGTACGATAATACCTTTTTAAGGTTATTAATCGGCTCAGGTTTTTTTGGTGACAGGCTAAATTTCTATAAAAAAGTAAAGGTTCAATTTAGTTTTATTAATATTGTTTCGTATATGCTTAAAATAAAATCAATTGCAAATTTTATTTTATTTTAAAATTGACCAATAACCACATTAAAAATGCAAATGAAAAATATCCAATATATTCTTGTATGCTTCTTTTTGCTTACAAACTGCCTGTTTTCACAAGGCAAATTTGACAGCTATCAATTTAGAAGCATACAGGAAACTACTTCAAAAAGAGCTGTTTCTTCTATCATTCAGGATAATAACGGTTTTATCTGGATAGGCACAAACGGCGCTGGTTTATACCGATATGACGGCGTAAATTATTTTGGATATAAGTATGATAAAAAACCCGGCTCTGTAAACAGTAACTTTATTTACACCACTTTTATAGATTCTAAAAATAATCTTTGGGTGGGCACAGATGAAGGTTTATGTTTATACAACAGGGATTTAGATAATTTTACCAAAATCAATATTGAAGATGTAATACGAAAAGGATACAGCGAACCTATTACCGTAAAAACAATTATTGAAGATAATAACGGCAATTTGTTCTTAGGCGCGTATGGTTTCGGGTTATTCAAATTGAATACTAAGACTTTAAAAGTAACTTTAGTTCAGTCAAAAGTTTTGGAAAAACCTAATTTTCTAATAAAATCTTCGGTAAAAAATAAGCAGGGTATTATTTATTTAGGAACCAGTTACGGTCTTTTAGAAATTGATTTAAACGGAAAAGTAAAACAGGTTTATAAAGATAAATTTAAAAGAGAACCTTTGCTGGACGATATAGAAAGTCTTGTTGTAGATCAATTTGGCTATATCTGGTTGGGAACGACAGAAAATGGTCTGATAAAAATTAAACCTGAAACCGATAATTATCAATTTGAAAAGTACGCCATTACCAAAAACAAAATCTTATCGATTGTAAAAAGCAGTCTGGATTACATTGTTTGCGGTACTGAAAATGACGGATTACTGGTTGTAAATTATAAAGGGCAAGTGCTTAAAAAATACCTGCATAGTAAATACAATAGTTTCAGTTTACAATCTAATTCTGTGTGGTCGTTATACGAAGACAAAGAAAAACGCCTTTGGTTAGGATATTTCAATAAAGGACTTGGTGTTTTTGATAAACCGAATAATAAATTTAATTCGCTTGAATCACTTGTCAATAATGATAATTCTTTACAGACCAGCTTTGTAACTTCGGTTATAAAAGATAAAAAAGGAAATTTATTAATAAGCAATGAAGGCGGCGGACTTGATATTTATAATCTTACCGATAAAAGTTATATTCACGTCAATCAAAACAATCAAAGCTATTACTCTGGTTTAGATGCGATTGACATTCAAACGATATTTATAGACAGTAAACAAAATATCTGGATTGGAAGCTGGGATCGCGGTATCTATTTTTTAAAAAATGGAACAACCAGATTCATCAATTACAATACAGCCAATACATCTAGATTAACATCCAATCGAATTTTCAGCTTTTCGGAAGATTCAAAAGGCCGAATCTGGATTGGAACTTTTATAAAAGGACTGCATTATTTTGACAATAAAACCAGCACATTTGTACATTGCGATTCTAAACCATTTGCCGAAAATGCTTTAGACAATGCTTTTATTCGTAAAGTTTTTGTTGATTCAGATAATGTGCTTTGGGTTGGAACAATTTTAGGATTGTATCAGGTAAATTTAAAAGACGAATCGAATTTTAAAGTCACAAAAATGCGTGACGCCATGTTCAGCGGCATTAATAAGCATAACAGCATTCAGACTATTTTATCCATTTATGAATCTAACGATAAAACAATTTGGTTAGGAACTGACGGTCAGGGATTGTTTAGTTACAATAAAAAAAATAAGACATTTTCTAATTATGATGATTTTCCGGGTTTTAAAGAGAAATCTGTTCGTGCGATAATTTCAGACAATAACGGTTCTTTATGGGTAAGCGGGGGATCTGGTTTAACAAAACTCGATTTTAAAAATAAAAAAAGCACCAATTTTAATAAAGACGATGGTCTTATTGATAATGATTTTAATAATAATGCCGTTTTTAAAGATGGAAATGGAGAACTCTATTTTGGCGGCTATGAAGGCGTAAATTATTTTAATCCAAACGAAATTAAAAAGGCCGAAAAAGCACCAAGATTGTATTTCAGTGATTTTAAATTATTCAATCGATCTGTAAAACCAAATGAAGAGGCTTCGCCGTTGACCAAAGTAATTTCGCAGACTAAAGAAATTACGCTTAACTACACACAATCGGTTTTTACGATTGAATATGTGGGCATTAACTACAATTATTCTAAAAAAAATCAATACGCTTATTATCTTGAAGGTTTTGAAAAAGACTGGAATTATGCCGGAAATAACAGAACGGCAACCTATACAAATCTTGCGCCGGGCAATTATACTTTTAAAGTAAAATCGGCCAATGCAGATGGTTCCTGGAGCGATAACCAATTAGAATTAAAAATAAAAATCCTGCCGCCGTGGTGGAAAACAATCTGGGCTTATTTAATCTATGCTTCTATTCTAATTTTCCTGATTATATATCTTAATAAGATTTATCAAAATCGTTTTAAAGCGAAACAGGCTATCATTTTAGAAAAAGAAAAAACCATTCAGTTAGAGAAATTAAACAATAAAAAATTACAGTTTTTTACCAATATCTCGCATGAATTCAGAACACCTTTAACGCTGATTATTAATCCTCTGGAAGACATTTTAAAAAGTAAAAAAATATCTCCTGAAATACATAACAAATTAAAAATCGTACACAAAAGCTCTGACAGACTTTCCAGATTGATTAATGAGCTTATGGATTTTAATAAATTAGAATTCAATAAAATTTCGCTTCAGGCGAAGAAAATTGAAGTCGTAGCTTTTACAGAAGGAATTATTGGTTATTTTAATGAAGAAGCAGCTGCCCGAAACATTAAAGTAAATTTTGAATCATCGCAGGATGAACTCGAAGACTGGCTCGATCCTAAAATGCTGGAAAAAATACTCTTTAATATTATTTCAAATGCATTCAAATTTACGCCGGATAATGGTTCAATAACTATTGCTATAGATACATCTGAAACAGAAAATGCTTTGATCATTTATGGAGAAAAAGTTCCTTCATTCTCTATAACTATTACAGACACAGGATCTGGAATTCGCAAAAAAGATTTGAATAGAATTTTTGACCGATTTTATCAGGTTAATAATGTCAACAAAGATTATTACGGCAGCACCGGAATTGGTTTAGAAGTTGTAAAACAATTTATTGAACTTCATAAAGGAAAAATTGAAGTGGAAAGTGAAGTTGGCGAAGGCACAAAATTTAAAGTAACATTTCCTTTAGGAAATTCTCTTTATAAGAAAAATGAAATCGTTAATGAGGTTTTCAAAATAGAAAAAAACAAAAACCAATTTTTATTTGAGCCTGTTAATAATCAAACAGATGAAGATGATTTTACGACTGAAATCATTGACAATGCTGAAGAAGAAAAGGCAAAATCATATACAGTTTTGATTGTGGAGGATAATCCTGAATTGCGTAATTATTTAAAAGAAGAATTAAGCAAATCATACAAAGTGATTACAGCCGAAAACGGTAAAAAAGGCTATGAACTTGCGGTGCAGAAATTACCGGATTTAATTATTACCGATGTTATTATGCCCGTTATGGACGGACTGCAGTTGTGTAAAAACATAAAAGGAGATTTAAAAACAAGTCATATTCCGTTATTAATGCTTTCGGCAAAAGCAATGGTAAAAGATAGATTAGAAGGAATCGATTCTGGTGCAGATATGTATTTGAGCAAACCATTTGAACTGGATATTTTAAAATCAAGTCTGGCACAGCTTATTACAAGCAGACAAATTATGTTTAAGAAATTTTACAGCGGAATCACCAAACAAGGAAAAGATAAAACAACATCGCTGGACAATGATTTCATTCAAAAAATTCTGCATTTCATCAATGAAAATATCAGCGAACCAGAATTGACTGTTGAACTTTTATCTTCAAAAATTTACTTAAGCAGAAGTCAGCTGTATCGAAAAATTAAAACATTGACAGGCGTTTCTGTTAACGAATTTATTCGAAATGTACGTTTAGAAAAAGCAAAACAATTGATTGAACAAGGCAATAATAATATTAATGAAATAAGTTATAAAGTTGGGTTTACTTCTCCCTCCTATTTTGCAAAATGTTATAAAGTTAAATACGGTCATTTACCCAATCAGGAAAAAAAGACAAAAGAATAAAACTATACAAAAACTAATTACTAAAGAGCTTCGGTATAAAAACTGAAGCTCTTTTTTTGTCAGTCAATTTTTTCAAAAACCGTAGCTTTTGACTTCCAATAAAAATCAACATATCAAAAATATTCCTGTTCTTTTTTAAACAAACACTATTTTTTAAGTAAAATTTTTAGCAATACCTCAGCACTTGTTTTTCTGCATAAACAGCTTATTTGGCTTATAATAAGGGTTCAGATGCTTTTTTTGCATCATCTGTTGCACAATATGCAACATCTGTTCTACAATACAACACCTCTACAATTTACTTTCGTTAAGAAATATTTAAGAAAAAAATCTTCCTGCCAAAACTCAAAACAATCAACCAGCAGAAGATCAAAATTTTAAATGTTTTTCTAAAACTTAACGATTAACTAATTATTTCAATTAAACTAACAACCAAATTTTATGCAGAAAAGAACATTAAAAAAACTATTGTGTTTAATAGTATGTATGTGGGGAAATTTTTTCTACGCACAAACTGTTAAAGGTAAAGTAACATCTGGCGGAGCCAACCTTCCGGGTGTTAGTGTAATAGTACAAGGAACAAAAAACGGAACGGTTACCGATTTTGACGGAAGCTTCGTTTTAAACAATGTAGAACCAAAAGCGTTGCTGCTTTTTAGTTATGTAGGATATAAAAATTTGTCAATTCCGGCAGATACAAAAGCAATTATGCAGATCACGATGGTAAACGATCTGGAGAAATTAAATGAAGTAGTCGTAATTGGATACGGAACTTCAAAACGAAAAGATATTAATGGAGCCGTTTCTTCTATCAAAGCTTCTGAAATTCAGGACAAGCCTTTTGTCTCTATTGATCAGGCGCTTGTAGGTAAAGCTGCGGGGGTAAACGTTACTCAAAATTCAGGAACGCCGGGAGGTGGAATTTCGGTGCAGATTAGAGGAATTACTTCTATTAACGGAAATGAACCTTTGTATGTTATTGACGGAACTCCGGTTTTTGCAGATAAAAACAACGAAACTTTTTCATTCAGCGCATTGGGCGGTGGAAACGGACAAACTAAAAACTCGGCTTTGTCTGGTTTGAATATTTCAGATATCGAAACTATCGACATTTTAAAAGATGCATCGGCAACGGCAATTTATGGTGCAAATGGTGCAAACGGTGTGGTTTTAATTACAACTAAAAAAGGAAAGAAAGGAAAATCAAAATTTGCCTACGAAACCTATTTAGGAACTCAGGAAATAACCAACACGGTTGATGTTTTAAACTTACCTCAATATGCTAAATATCAGGCAAAAATTTACAAATTAAATGGTGAACCAGTTCCTTTTCAATATCAAAAACCAGATTTATTAGGAAACGGAACCAACTGGCAGGACGAACTTTTTAGAACGGCTACCATGTACAATCACCAATTGTCATTTTCGGGAGAAAAAGAAGGAACGCGTTTTTATACTTCTTTGAACTATTTTGATCAGGAAGGAATTGTTTTAAATTCAGATTTCAACAGATTATCGATGCGTTTAAATGTTGATTCTAATGTAAAATCATGGTTAAAAATTGGTAACAGCTTATCTGTAAGTAAATCGTCTCAGCAAGTAGTTCGAAACGATGACCGAGGCGGTTTAGTAATGAACGCTTTAAGACAATCCCCAGAATTACCGGTTAGAACTCCAGATGGTTCTTATGCAGGACCAACAACAGGTTTAGGATCTTCGGCAAATGAGGCAACAAACCCAATTGCTTTGTCTGAATACAATAATTCAACTACAGAAAGATTTAAAATCAACGGTAATTTATTTGCTGATTTTACACTGATCAAAGGATTGGTTTTTAGAACAGAGTTAGGATACGATTTAAACTTTTCAAAAAGTGCCACTTTTGCCCCAAAGTATACTTTAGGAAATGTGTCTGAGCTTTTAAATAAATCATTCAAACAACAAGATCAAAGTTATTATTGGAACATCAAAAATTATTTAACCTATAATAAAACATTAAACGAGAAACATAACTTTACTTTCTTATTAGGTCAGGAAGCGCAGGAAAGCCGATATGAATATATCAGCGGTTACAGAACCGGAGAGTTTTTAAATAAAGATTTTACCAACTTAAACATTGGTGATATTGATACGGCACTGAACGGAAATGGTTCTGGAAGATGGTCTATGTCATCTTATATTTCGAGATTGAACTACAGCTTTTCTGATAGATATTCTTTCTCTGCTTCTTTAAGAGCAGATGCTTCGTCAAATTTTGGCCCAAATAATAAATGGGGTTATTTCCCTTCATTTTCGGGAGGATGGACAGTTAGTAACGAAAAATTCTTTGAGCCTTTATCAAACAGTATTAATTACTTAAAATTTAGAGCAGGTTACGGTTTGGTAGGAAATCAAAATATTCCGGCAAACAGATACCAGACTATTCTAACATTGCTTTCTTCTCCTTTTGGAGGCGTTTCGCCAACCATTGACAATTTAGGAAATCCGGATATTAAATGGGAATCTCTTAAATCGTTCAATGCTGGTTTTGAATTGGCAATGCTGAACAACAGAGTAAAATTAGATTTTGATTATTATATTAAAAATTCATCTGATTTCTTAACCAAACAAATCAACGATGAATCCAATCAAAGTGCCCTTAATTATTACCTGAATACAGGTGAAATTGTAACAAAAGGAATCGAGCTTACGCTGAATACAAGAAATATTTCTACAGAAAATTTTACTTGGGACAGTACGGTTATCTTTTCAAAATACAATAACGAACTGACCAGCTTTCAAGGCGAAGGAAAATCTTTATTAGGAAAAGTACAATTTGATTTATATACCGTTACCAGAACTACAGAAGGTGAACCAGTTGGACAATTTTACGGATATGTAACGGATGGTTTGTTTAAAAATGCTGCTGAATTAGCTGCAGGGCCAACTCAGGAAACCGGAACTGGAATTGGAGATATTCGTTTTAAGGATCTTAACGGCGATGGAAAAATTGACAGTAAAGATCAAACAGCTATAGGAAGTGCAATTCCTGATTTTACTTATGCATTTACCAATAATTTTAAATACAAAAACCTTAGTTTATCTGTTGTTTTAACCGGAAGTCAAGGCAACCAGATTTACAACTTTACACGTCATTATACGGATGGAATTTATCCGGGATTTGGCGATAGATTCGGAAACGTAAGCACTCAGGCCATGCGCGCTTTTGAACCGGGCGTAAACGAAAATACAGATGTGCCAAGAATTACACTTAACGACCCAAATGGTAACGGAAGAATTTCGAACCGATTTGTGGAAGATGGTTCGTATTTAAGAATTCAGAATGTTTCGTTAAGCTACGATTTACCAAATAAAATATTCGATAACTCTTTTATCTCTAAAGTAAGATTGTATGTAAACGTTCAAAATTTATACACGTTTACAAAATATACGGGCTTTGACCCTGCTCTTGGAAATTTAGATCAGAATATAACCTTAAGCGGAATTGATTTAGGACGTTATCCTGTGCCAAGAACGACTTCTGTTGGAGTGAATTTAGAATTCTAAGATTGATAAAAAAACACATTTAACTTAATAATTCATACTCATTAACATAAAAATATAGTTATGAAAAAACTTTTTAAACTTTTTATGATGGGAATGCTGATACCATTGCTGTCTTTATTTTCTTGTTCAGATGACTTTTTGGATGCACCATCTGAAAATCAATTAACACCAGCCGATTTACCCGAAGGAGTTACCGCTTTTGACGGAATTGCTGAGAGTTTGTACTTTAAACCGTGGTTTACTTTTAATGACAAATTCCTAATTGCTGTTGGAGATATGTACGCCGGAAACGCTTTTACTTTTGACGGTGCATATGCGCAGTTTAAAGATGCACAGGTAACGTCACAAAACCCAATTTTGACAGAAGGATATGTTTCGTTGTTTTCGGTTATCGATCAATCGAATAATTTAATGAGTTTAGTCGAAGACAGAAAAAGTGAACTTCCGGAAGCGTCTTATAAAAATGCAATTGCAATATCACGTTTCATGAGAGCAAATGCTTATTTCTATTTGGTGAGAACTTTTGGAGCTGTGCCAATTATTAATAAAGCAGGTTCTGCAGCGCAACCAAAAAGAAATCTTGTTGCTGACGTTTATAAATTCATCAAACAGGATTTAGAATATGCTGTCGCAAATTTACCTGAAAGAGGCGCAAAAAAGGGATACGTTACGAAATATGCTGCGATGGGAATTTTGGCAAAAGTGCATTTGACTTTAAATGAATATGGGGAATGTGCCGCTTTAACCCAAAAAATTATCGGAAACCAATATACTTTAATTCAGGAGTACGGAAACTTGTTCAGCAGTCCGGAGAATAATAACAGTGCCGAAAGTATGTTCGCCCTACAATGGAAAGCAATTGCTACAGAATGGGGAACGCAAAATACCAATCAGGCTTATATTGTTCCGGGAGGTACAGGAATTACAGGCGGCGGTGACGGATGGGGAGTTTACCTTCCTTCTATCTCTTTACAAAATGGATTTGAACCAAAAGATACCAGAAAGAAAAGTACAATTATGACAGATGGTGACTTTTACCCTGAATTATTAAAAAATCAAGGTGGTTTTACGTATAAAAAAATATACTCTTCTACGGCAGCTAATTTCAGAAAATACATTGTAGGTTCTGCAGCCGAAAGAAACGATGTGTTTTTTATGAGAACTTCTCAAAACACTATCATACTAAGATATTCTGATATTTTATTGATGAATTCTGAAGCTATTTTGGCCGGAGCGCCTTCTACTACTTCTGCAGCTGCTTTAAGTTCTTTTAACGAAGTAAGAGCAAGAGCCGGATTACCAGCTAAAACGGTATTAACAAGAGACGAACTTTTTAATGAAAGAAGAATTGAATTTGCACTTGAAGGACAATATTTCTTCGATTTAAAACGCCGCGGACTTTCTGAAGCTACAGCAATCATTTCGCAGCAGGAAGTTGGTTTTTATTCTGATGATGCCAGAACCGATTTGATTTCGAGAAAGATAACTCCGGGAAGCAACTATTTTGAACTGCCATTACCGCAGTCTGCTATTGATACTAACCCATCATTATTAGAGCCTCCAGTTCCTTTTAACTTTAACTAACTTATTATGATCAATAAAATAAAATATACAATTCTAATTCTTTTCGCATTGACTGCTTTTACAGCTTGCGATAACGACGATGCCGTGACTGCAAACGTAGACGCAATGGTTGCAGAACCGGGGGATTTACTTAATCAGGCTTTTCCATTAAACAAAGTGAGAGTTGAAGGTAAAGGTTTAGAAGGATTAAAAAAGATTACGCTGGACAATAAAATTGACATCAGTTTCAATCCGAATTACAATTCAGATAAATCGTTTATTTTCACTATCCCTTTTGATGAAAAACTAGGAAGCCGATTTGGAAAACAGCCCATTACATTTATAACCGGAACGGGGTCTTTAACTAAAGAGATTGAAATTTTACAGCCAGTTCCAACCATTACAAAAACAATTCCGGCTGTAGCAACTCCGGGATTTCCGTTAAAAATTGAAGGAACATGGTTTTATAATATTTCATCCATAACCTTAGGAGGAAAAGCGTTGAGCTATACAGTAAAATCGTCTTCTTCTGTTATTATTGGTTTACCTGTTAATGCCGTTTCAGGATCTGAACTGGTGATTACTACACCGGGAGGTTCTGCCAAACAAATAATCAATTTTGCTACAATCGTTTTGGTATCTGATTTTGACGGAAATGGCGTAAGAACCGAATGGACTTCTTATGGTGATATCGAGAGTTTTAATGCGAGTACTCCGGGCGGACCAACAGGAAATTACACCACATTAGTTTGGGGTGGTTCAAATGCAAATGGTTATAACGGAAGCAGCGCCGGCGGTGGAGCTAGTTTCTTAAGTACTTCTAATACAGATGCTACAAAAACTTTTATTGATATTGATGTAAGTGCCAATGTGGTTGGGGCAAATTTTGCCATTCAGTTAAATACTATCGACGGTGTAAACTATGGTTATAATTTTAAAATCACCGATGTTAACTGGACAACAAAAACCATATCAATAGCTGATTTTAAAGACAATTACGGTTTTGGCTCAAACACCGCTGCTGCACTTAATGTTTCTAAAATTAATGAGATTAAGGTTGGAGTTGCTCAGGGAGATTCGCCGAATCCAAGTGCTATTAAATTTGATAATATTAAAATTCGTTACCAATAATTGATTGGTCTTTAACTAAAAAAGAGGCTGTATTTGAAACAGCCTCTTTTAAAAGTAAACTATATAACCTCGTTGGGTATAATTATTTTAACACATAGAAACATAGATTTTACTTCTTAAAAAAGAGTATAAAAAGAAACATGTTTCTAACACATAGCACTCTATATTTTTTTTAAAATAAGTGAAACGCCTTTTTTAAGGCTTCGGAATCTATGTTTCTATGTGTTTAAGTTTTTTAATGATCCCAACGTGTTATATAATAAAATACAGAAACTATAAATCAGAGTATTCATCTTAACAACAAAGAATATTCTATAATAAAAAACAGTATGAAAATTAAATTTTTATTAATGCTGACCAGCGTCGTCTTCTTTTTAAATGCCTGCTCAAAAGACGACAATGAAGTTGCTGAAACTTTAGAAACGCCAGTTGCAAACGCTCCAAAAGATGTAAATGACAATGGTTTTAAAGCAAAATGGAATTATGTTTCCTATTCAAAAAGCTATCTTTTAGACGTTTCAACAACCGAAAATTTTGCCAGTTTTGTCCCAAATTACAATGCAAAAGAAGTTACTGATTTAAACGAAGTTGTAGTAGGTTTAACTGGAGGAACTCAATATTATTACCGAGTGAGGGCTAAAAATGAAACAGAAATTTCAGGTTATTCAAATGTGATTAGTGTTGTAACAACAGGTTCAAGCGGTATTCCTGAAGATCCAACTTTCTTAAAAGTAAAAGCAAATAAATTAGCTAATCCGTTTTTTGTGGGTATGGCGATAAAAGCTTCACAATTAACAAATGGAAGTCCTTATGATATTATTTTGAGAAATGAATTCAGCAGTATTTCTGCCGAATACGAAATGAAAATGGATCAAATTTCCACGGCAAGCGGTGTGTACAACTGGACTATAGCTGATAAAATCGTGGCTTACGGAAATGCTAATAATATCAATGTTCACGGTCATGCTTTAGTTTGGCATAATTCTGTACCGCAATGGTTAAAAGATTTCTCAGGTACTGATGCTGAATTTGCTGCAGAAGTAAAAAAATACATCACGGCTGTTGTTACTCATTATGCGGGAAAAGTAAAATCATGGGATGTCGTTAACGAAGCTGTAGATGATAATGGCGGTGTTATGAGAAATACTATTTTCTTGCAGCGAATGGGACCTAATTATGTAAAAGATTGTTTTCAATGGGCAAGAGAAGCTGCAACTGCCGCTGGTGATACATCTTTATTATTATTCTATAATGATTATGCAACCTCAGCCAATACTGCAAAACAAAATAAAGTTTTTAGTATTGTAGATGATTTAAAAACCGCTAATGTGATTGATGGTGTTGGTTTCCAAATGCACAATACGTATTTAAGCCCAACAAAAGTTCAAATAGAAACTGATCTTAACAAAGCGGTATCAAAAGGATTAAAAATTCACGTTTCTGAATTAGATATTCAAGTAAACCAAGCTAATGATATCTCTAGTTTTACAAACGAAAGAAGATTAGCTCAAAAAGAGAAATACAAAGAAATGGTGAAAATTTATAATGCGCTTCCGGCAGCAAATAAATACGCCTTAACTATTTGGGGAATGAAGGATAATGAATCTTGGATTCCGTTTAACGCTGAACTGAATCACCCAGGAAATGACTGGCCTTTATTGTACGATTCGAATTTTGCAATCAAAAGTTCACACACCGGATTCCTTGAAGGTTTAGATTAAATCTTTTTAAAACTATAATACTTTACTTCAACTATTAATAAACCAAAAAATTAAATTATGAAAAAATTAAATTTGTTAGCGTTAACAGTGACATGTGTATTAAGTTTAGGTTTTACGTCCTGCGCAGATGATGCAAGTTCAGCTGCAAAAGATCAATCAGCAAGTGCAAGTATAAAAAACAGTACAAGCAAAGTAGCGGGCGCACCTTGGGTTAAACAATTTGAAGATACATTTGATGTAGGTTCAAATTTGTCACAATGGACAAAAGAGCAGCGTGCAGATTATAACTCCTGGTATTGCGACTATTATAGTTCAGTACCTACAACACAATGGAGAGATGGAAAACAATGTTTGGAAATCAAGACTACAAAATTGAGCACATACAAATATCAATCGGGGTTCATTTCTTCTAATTATCAATATAAGCCTGAAAACAATA
The DNA here is from genome assembly GCF_057808895.1 of Flavobacterium sp. FG68. Lineage (NCBI taxonomy): Bacteria > Pseudomonadati > Bacteroidota > Flavobacteriia > Flavobacteriales > Flavobacteriaceae > Flavobacterium > Flavobacterium sp. FG68. The sequence continues at coordinate 83,931 of NZ_JBMDIY010000012.1, read as the reverse complement.
CAGAGTATATGCTTTCTGCCAATATTAAATTAATAGCAATGGATGGCGGAACTTACAAGTCTTTCACGGAAACTTACGGTGCATGGCCTGCCTTTTGGTCTGTGCAGCAAAATGCCTGGCCAACCAAAGGAGAAATAGATATCATGGAAGGTTATTCTTTTGCACCAAATGCAAGTCGTTTTACTTCAAATCTTTTTTATGGAACTTCTTCCGGAGCAAATTTATTAGGAAACGCTGCAGAAAGAAACTATCCGGGTAATTTCGATATTAACGGAAATGGCGGATGGCATTTGTATGAATCATTTTGGAAAATGCAAAACAATGTCGTAACAGTGACTATAAAAGTTGATAACGTTACGGTTTCAACTTATACAAACAGTAGTGCAGGCAACCTTAACTTAAATAATTTTGGACCACACTCTATTATATTTAATCTGAATGTTGGATCAAAAGATTCTAATTTTATTGACCCTAATAAAATTAACTTATTTTCAACTGCAATGATGTGGGTAGATGATGTAACGGTTTACAAAAGACCAATCTAATAGTATAGATTAGAATTCTGCTCTTCAAATAAAAAGTGTAAACCTGCAAATCTTTCGATTTGCAGGTTTTTTGTTTTAAATTGCTTTTAATTAGCATATAACGGTTTTAAAAACTATAAAATCACTCTAATTTTTTATTTTTATAATCTATAAATAATATTGAATCATTTAATTTCATTAAGATGATAAGAATTAAAACCACAATCAAACCTTTTCTTACAGTAAACAATGCCATTAAAGCAGTTGATTTTTACATCAATGCTTTTGGAGCAGTTGAGTCAAAAAGATATTCGCTTGAAAACAATAAAATATCATCAGTTATCACAATTGAAGGTGCTGAATTTTATCTAAGCGACGAAGAACCTTGTGATGGCAATCAAATTGCTCACTCATTTAATACGCCAATAAGAATAATTTTAGAGACTGAAAATGCAGATCAAATATTTGAAAATGCATTAAAATACGGCGCTGCAGAAATTTGTCCTATAATAACAGAAGAAGACTGGAGAATCGGAAAGCTAAAAGATCCTTTTGGACATATTTGGGAAATTGGCTACCCATTGTAAAAGATTCATCATTCTAAGTTTTGTGGCAAAATAATCGCATAGGAGAATTTTCGAAAAACCAAAACTAATTTATTTTTCATAATACTCAAAAGCATCTATTATATCTAAATAAACACCATCAAAATTCGCATCGATTATTTTCTTCAGATATGAATTCTCATTACCATATATGATTTTTTGCCAATCAGCATTCCAATATTTAACTTTGAAATTCCCTGCCCAGTCCGGATTTTCAGCATCCAGCCATTCAGGACGGCTGCTGCTCCAGCTATCTTTCCAGTAATACCTGTAATTCTCTGCTTCACCAATAGACATATAAGAAATCACTAGTCTTTTACCTCCATTAGCTTTGTTTTTTAACTGATTTATTTCCGTTTTAGAAAAAGACGTTCCGTTTGTAAAAAACAAATCCATAATCAAAAGGTCATAGTTTGTCGAAGTCACAGCATTGATAAATTCACTCTTACTATTGAATTTAGATGGATTGATGAGATAAAGAAAGTTTTTTGCCTGAGAAATCTCAGTGACAGCATTTGAATTTTCCTGATAAATTGGATTTGGAAAAACCGGAATATTATTTAGTTCTCTTTCATTAGCAGCAAACGAAACGTAACCGGCATTTCGATTTTGAAGATAGGAACTCTCCATCTTAGACGGATCTGAACAATAATCTGTTACCAAGATCACATTTCCTGCTTTTTTGGATATATTCAGTAATTCTCGCAGATAAGTGTTATCCTTATTGTCTGTAGCAACATTATCCTGGTCATATCCGAAAAATAAATCTTCCTGACCATTGGCATCAATAGCATTAAGATAAGCCAGATGAGGACTTCCAGATACGTCTCCATTATTTGAAACCAGCTCGATACCGTTTTGAGGAATGATGTTGAATGCAGGGTTTATAGATTTTGCATATTGGCTTATCCCTATTACAAATTTCCGCATTTCTTCTTTATATTCTGTATCATTATCTGTTTTATCTGAATCATGAATATCATCTTTCTGACATGATAATAGGAGCGAAAAAATAGAAATTAATAATATGAGATTTTTTTTCATGTTTTATTTAAATTGCTTTGCAGTATTTAAACGCAGAAAAAAAATATTTATGATACACTTTAAATATAATTAAAACAGCGTAACACCAAAACTCCAGCCAACCCAACCACTTATGCCTTTGTTATTATCTTTTATAACATTATAACGTTTGGTTCGATCCTGAACAAAAGTTGAAGTATTGTTATCCGGAGCATTTTTATCTCTTTTTTCAGAAGTGTAAATATTGAAAGATGGTCCGGCAGATATGGCTAAACCTTTGAAAATACGAAAAGTAAAAGGCGAATCGAATTTAGATAAAGAGTTGTAGCGATCCCAATTTCCTAAATAAAGATATTGCGAACTAATTTCAGGATTATAAGTAAAGCGTTTTCCTAAAAGGACATTTGCTCCAAAACCTATTCCAAAAGACGTTAGTTTTTCTTCATCGCTACGTTCGCTTCTTCCTGCCATCAAAATAGTATAGAGTTTATTATCTCCCGTTTTTACTGCAACATTTATATCGGAAATTTCATTACTGGTAATACTTATTTTTTTGTAACCATTCTTTTTAAAATTCAATAATCCCATACTATAACCTGATGGCGAGTCGGTAATATTGATTAATCCAAACTGGAATCCGTCTAATTCTTTGGCATAATTTAAAACTCCTGCTATTTGGGCACCGCGAACAATTCCGCTTCCTGAATTATAAATACCCGAAATCTGCAATCCGTTTTGAGTGCCCTTTACCGTATTATAAATAGCAGACATTTGCATTCCTTTAGAATCCTTTTGTACACTGTTGTAAATACCCGTAAGCTGCAAACCATGTAGCGAGCCTTTTATACTGTTATGAATTCCGCTCATTTGCAGTCCATTTAGGTCGCCAAAAACATTGTTATAAATTCCGGCTAATTGAACTCCATTTACAGAGCCTCCTACGGTATTGAATATCCCAGCCATTTGTAGAGCATTGACATTCATACGCGTAATATTGTAAAGACCAGCCATTTCTAAACCGCGAACTCCGCCCGTATATCCTCCTAATAAGTTTAAAGAGAAACTGCTGTTTAATTGTGAATTCATCATACCGCGTGTACTCAAACTCGGAATTATGGAAGCTTGTACCGGAACTTCAGAAATAAACCCTCCTAAATTTAGTGATTGTATTTTTTGTTTGGAAGAAATAAAGAAACGTCCAATTCCTGTTCGTTCAACGGCAGAGAAATCGCCATCAACATAATCTGAGTTTGATTTTCTGGAACCCATTTGGATTTTTACTTCTGATAAAAAAATGGTGGTAATCGTTTTGTAATTTTCTTTTACAACCGTCAGTTCAATAGTTTCGGGTACATTTTTAAGCTTCAATTCAAAAAAACCTTCCTTATCTGTTAAAGTAGATTGCAATGCATTTTTTTCGTAAACACTCGCGTTTTCAATTCGCTTGTTGGTTTTTACATCCATAATGTAACCGCTTACAACCTGATAATCATTCACAACATTGTTTTTTTCTAACACAAGTGCGAGCTCTAAAGGCGCATAACGCAGAATAATAAATCCTTTTGATTCTTTATATTCGTACTTATTGCCTAGTAATTGGTCTAAAACATCTTTTATTGTAGATTCCTTAGAATGAATGGTAACGGCACTATCTTTTACAACTAATTTACTGTAATAAGCAAATCTAAAATTTCCTTTTTGTTCCATTAAATCCAGAATATTGCCTAATGGCTTTTTATCTGCATCTATAGACATATTGGTATCTAAAATAGATTGGGCATGAGCACTAAAAAAAGCACTTGAAATTAGTAAGAATAAAACTTGTACAAAAGTAAATTTTGAATTGATGGGCATATAAAAAAGGAATTATTCTAATATAATTTGATTGTTTTTACGTTCAATTTACTATACTCCACTAATACGTTTTGATATTCAAATCAAAGATATATACTTTACTTCTATTTCAAAATCAAAGTTTTTTTAAACTCAAAAAAAGAACAGCTTAAAAAACCTCAAAAAACGGTTATTGCATAAATATTGTTATAAGCAATATAATAAATGTGATGATTTTGCAGGATGCTGATTTTACAGCGATAAACACATTTAATAGTTTATAAAAAGCTTAATAGCCTTTACAAGTTGGATCAAAACCACATATTTTTATGCATTCAATATTTTTTTAATACTTTTTCTTACAATAATAAATTTTTAAGCTTAAAAAAATATCAAAAATGATTTCACAACACTTTTGAATACCCTAATTCGTATTTTATTACTCCTCACAAAACCCATTATTATTCATTTTTGCACAGTTAATCACTTATCCACTTAACCCAAACCATAGTGATTTTCATACTAACTAATTATTAACCAAAAATGAAAACCAAAAATGACAAATTTTATTAGGATCAAAAAAAGTCCTGATTGCGAATCTGTGTTTAATTTGAAGAAGAAAATGATGATGCTCTGTGTGTTATTTTCTTTATCCCAGGTTCATAGCTACGCAATTAGTTCAAAAAGTACAACACACCTAAAAAATGTACTGGAACAAAAAAACATCAAAGGCCAAGTTAATGATGAAAATGGTATGCCGCTGCCGGGAGTTACTATTTTAGAAAAGGGAAGTAAAAATTCTACTTTGACAGATTTTGATGGAAAATTTACTTTAAAAACAGATAATGATAATGCTGTATTAGTAATATCTTATTTAGGTTATACAACCAAAGAGATTGCTTTAAAAGGAGAAACTTCCATTACTGTAAAACTTCAAAAAGCGACAACATCACTAGATGAAGTTGTGGTTGTAGGATACGGTAAAATGAAGAAAAAGGATTTAACGGGGGCAATTGTTCAGATAACACCTGATAAACTGGCAAACCAAAATCCGCAGACTGTTCAGGATATATTAAGAGGTACTCCGGGTTTAAGAGTAGGTTATGACCCATCTGCAAAAGGAGGCGGAAATATCCAAATTCGTGGACAGACTTCTGTGTATACAGGTAATGATCAAAAAACAGGAGGACCTCATAATTCACCGCTTATTATTTTAGACGGAATGCAGTTTTATGGTGAACTTTCAGAAATCAATCCTGATGATATTGCCCAGCTTGATATTTTAAAAGATGCATCGGCGGCATCTGTATATGGATCAAGAGCGGCAGCAGGGGTTATCCTTATTTCAACTAAAAAAGGGAAATCGGGTAAACCAATGATTAGTTTTACTACAAACACGACAATTAGCAGTAAGAGCGCTTATCGTGGTGTGTATTCTCCAGAGGGATATTTAAAATATCGTGAAGATTGGGAAACTGCCCAAACTTATGGTATTAATACAGCAACCGGGCAATATGAAGCATGGATAGCAGGAACAGTTGCTAATGGTAAACCCGGGTATTTTTCAAATCCTAATGATTTAAGTAAATGGGGAATTACAGAAGCGCAATGGTTAGCGTATCAACCAGCTGCTCAAACAAATGGAAAAAGTTCAAAAGAAGTATGGGGAGCACGCTTGGGATTGAATTTTGATCCTTCGCTAATGGCTAATTTCCTGGACGATAAAACACACGATTGGAGCGACAGTTCTTTTAGAACGGGTATTAATCGCGACAATAATTTGAGTATTTCCGGTGCAGGCGAAAGAGTTAATTATTATATGTCTTTTGGTTATTTAACTTCAGAAGGAGCTATTGTGGGCAATGACTATAAATCAGCTCGCTCTAATATGAAAGTTGATGCTAAAATTACAGACTGGCTTGACTTTGGAGCAAACATTAATTTTCAGGACCGATCAGATGGAGATATTACACCTTCATTAGGTACAAATGCCGGGGATAACAATATGATGAGAACCAGCCCATTTGGAACTTTTAGAGATGCAAATGGCAACTATGAGAGACAGCCAATGGGAAAAAATGTTTCAGGACAGAATTATAACTATTATTACGAGCGCCAATTTATTGATAAGGAAACAGGTTATACAACATTGAATTCTATTTTCAATACAAAGGTAACTTTACCTTTAGGTATTACATATTCATTTAACATCGCTCCTCGTTATCAATTTTTCCATGATCGTTATTTCAGGTCAACACAAAATCCAAACTGGCCTGCAGCTACCACAGGAGCAAATAGAAACAGCGCTATAAGATTTGATTACAACCTGAACAATACCATAACGTGGGATTATACATTTGCTGAAAAACATCACATCGTTGCAACTTTTGTACAGGAAGCCGAAGAACGTCGTTATTGGTCAGATGGAATGGATGCCTATAATATTCAGCCTTCAGATGCTTTAGGGTTTCACCTTGTAAATACGGCAACAATGGCAAATAGTGCAATCAGATCAAACGATACGCATGAAACAGCAGATGGATTGATGGCAAGACTTTTCTATTCGTTTGATAATCGTTATATGCTTACAGCGACAATTCGTCGTGATGGATATTCAGCATTTGGAGCTTCAAATCCTTACGCCGTTTTCCCTTCTTTTGGGGTTGCGTGGAACTTTAAAAACGAAAACTGGTTTCCATGGGATGCGATGAGCACAGGTAAATTACGTTTGTCTTGGGGTAAAAACGGAAACAGGTCGCTTGCTGATCCATACGTTTCTTTAGCAAACTTAGTAAACACAGGAACAATGGGATATTTAGATCCTTCTGGAAAAGCACTTGAGATCAAATATTTAGCACTAGATCGTTTGGCAAATCCAAATTTGGAATGGGAAAAAACAACCTCAACAAATATTGGTCTTGACTTAGGTTTCTTAAATGATCGCATTACTGCTACTTTAGACCTTTACAGGGCATCTACTCATGATATGATTATGAGTCAGTCCCTTCCTGGTTTTACTGGTTTTTCATCAATCGCAACCAATCTTGGAGAGGTTCAAAATCAAGGTCTGGAATTGAGTATCAACAGTCTTAATATGAAAAATACAAACTTTGAATGGCGCACTTCATTTGGAATCTCTTATAATGAAAATAAAATTGTGTCATTATATGGCAATATGGTAGATATTAAAGATGAAAATGGTAACGTTATTGGAACGCAAGAAGGTAATGATTCTGCTAATGGATGGTTTATAGGCAGACCAATCACTCAAATTTGGGATTACAGAGTAACTGGAATCTGGCAAAAAGATGAGTGGAAAGAAGCTCGAAGATATGGACAGCGTCCAGGAGACCCAAAAGTTGCAAACAGCTATACAGCAGATGATGTAGATGCGGTAGATCCAGATGGTGTTCCTTATAAAAAAGCAGTTTATAATGAAAAAGACAAACAGTTTTTAGGGAATTCAAACTCTCCTGTACAATGGTCGATGCGCAATGATTTTAAGATTTATAAAAATTGGGATTTAGCTATCAGTATGTATTCAAATGTGGGAGGTAAATCACTTAGTTCAATTTATATGAACACTTTCAACGATGCCAGTTTGTATAAATTCAACTTCAATCCATATGTAAATCCGTATTGGACACTTGACAACCCAACCAATGACTGGGCACGTCTTGATGCTAAAGGGCCTGCAGGAACTCCGGTTGCACCAGGAAGATTGTATGATCGTAGTTTTATTCGTTTAGACAACATTTCGTTAGCCTATACACTTCCTAGAGATCTTTTAGATCGTGCGCATATTAAAAATATAAAAATTTATGCTTCAGTTCAAAACGTAGCAACATGGTCTGCTTCTAAAGAATGGAAATATTTTGGAGATCCGGAAACAGGAGGATTAGCTACGCGACAGTTTAATTTAGGTTTTAATTTCCAACTTTAATAATTATTCAACAATGAAAAAATATATAAAAAATAAAGTTACAAGACTAGTGCCCTTTATTCTATTGGCTGCACTGTCCAGTTCTTGTTCAAAGGATTTTCTCGACTCAGATCCGCTTTCATTTTACGAACCTGAAAATACGTTTTCTACAGAAGCCGGATTACAAGCAACTTTAGCACTGTGCGATAAACAGCTGCGTAATAATTATATTCACTATGGTTTTTCTGGAGTGAGTGTGCCTATTGGTACAGAATATCTTTTCTCGGACATGGCTCAATATGGAAAAACAGACACAGGAAGTAATATTGCTGATTATGCCAATACTATTGTTCCTACCGGAGATTTTCGAAGAGATCCAAGCGGAGAATCTATTTATCTTGGGTTTATGTGGACTGAAGCTTATACAGGTATTAAGAATGCTAATACTGTATTAACCTATATTGGGAATGTGACAAGTTTATCTGAAGAGGTTAAAAATAAATATATCGGGCAGGCTTACTTTCACAGATCATACCGTTATCTAAATCTGGTGTACCAATTTGGAGATATACCGTTGATAACTAAAATTTTGTCTGTTCCAAAGCAAAGCTATTATTCTACTAAAAAAGAAGCCATCATTGAAATGATTACAGCAGATATGGAGAAAGCTGTACAATATGTGCCAGAGCAGTCAAAAATAGGATATGTAGGTATGGTTAGCAAAGGAGCTTGCCGTCAGTTATTAATTAAATGTTATTTAGCATCTGGAAGATTTGCTGAGGCCGAAGCACAGGCTAATATTTTAATTGGTCAATCAGTTTACTCTTTGGTACAAAACAATTTAGGAATTTTTGATCCGGGAGGAAACCCTACCGCATGGCCTATTACAAGAAACGTAATCTGGGATTTACACAGACCAGAGAACAAGGTTATTTCTGCTAATACCGAAGCTATCTTAGTTGCACCAAATGGAGGAGCACAATCATTTTTAGCATTTGCTTCGATGAGAATTTTTGGACCTAACTGGAATGATGCCAATTTAATTACTCCAGATGGTAAAACAGCTGCACCGCGTTTTCCATTGACTGATAAAACAAATTATAATGCAAAATATGATTATCAAAGAGCAATAGGACGCGGTATTGGTACTATTAGTGGTTCTTATTATTCACAGCATCCTATGTGGGTTGTAAACAATATCGAAGACAAACAGGATCTTAGACACAACAGCACCGTAGGAAACTGGGTAAATATGGAAGACCTTAAATATGCTCCCGGAGCTGGTGGAAGTGCAACATGGGCTGGGCAGAATTTCAGAATGAGAGAAGCCGGCAAATTGTTAGCACAAGATTCTATTCGTGACTGGTTTGATTTCCCGCATTATAAAATCTATTATCATGATGTTGTAGCCGAAGCTAACCCTGCAGCAAATGATTTTCAGGGAGCTACTGCCGGATCAAGTGCGCATATGTACATATACCGTTTAGCAGAAACTTATTTATTGCGTGCAGAAGCTCGTTTTTATCAAGGTAATGTTTCCGGAGCAGCTCAGGATGTTAATGCTGTAAGAGCAAGAGCAAAAGCTTCGCAAATGTATTCAACAGTAACTATTGGCGATATTTGTGCAGAAAGAGGAAGAGAACTTTATATGGAAGAATGGCGAAATGTTGAATTAAAACGTATTTCGCACTGTTTAGCAATGAGCGGTAAACCAGATGAATGGGGCCATACTTACAGTTTAACAAATTGGGATAAACAATCCGGGACAGATGCAGCCGGAGGAAGTTATTGGTATCAGCGTATTGTACATTATACGCTTTACAACAAATACCCAGCTGGTATTTCTCTTAAACCAGGTGTAAAGTTTTATACTATGGACAAGCGTAATAATTACTGGCCAATTCCATTTAGACTTGCTATAGAACCTAATATCAAAGGTCAGTTAAGTCAGAACTTTGGTTATGATGGTTACAATGCAGGAGTTAAAGTCTGGGATAAATGGCAGGATGCTGTTGAAGACGAAAGCAAAATTTAAACCTCTTTTATTTATCTTAAATTAATGATATTAGAAAAGAATAGATTATAAATAGCTTTATTCAAAAAGCTAAAGTAAAAGCGAGTTAATATATTTAACTCGCTTTTTTTATTTCAGCAGAGATTTTGTTTCTCTATTTTCCCAAGTAGAATTTAATAATCAAGTTCACTGTAATTCTTTGGTCAAAAATGAATGTTTTTATTTTGAAATAATTATAAACCTAAAAACATTTCCTGAATTAAGATTAAACTTCTACAAATCAATTAGATGAATATTTTTCAAAAGACAAAAAATATTAAATCCTTAATTGTTTAAACTTTGTCAATTTTTTTCATACTTTTTTTATTGATATTGCTTTTTTAACCTGAAAAAAATACACAAAATACATACATAAGATTTTTTTGTACCCAATTACGTACTTTATTACTCCCCTTTCGAATTGTTTTTAATCAACTTTACATTATCAAATTACTAATTGTGTAACCACCACAAATGTGATTTGAATGTAAGGCAATGTCTAGACAAATTGCATGACCCATACGCAAATAAAAACATTTTTACTTACGTATACATTGATGCCGATTTCACGAACTGTAAAAGTTTTTGTTTCAGCAGCCAATGCTATTTAACTATCAATTTTTACTAACCATTAAATTAATTATTACTAACCTTTAATTATTTAAAAATGAAAAAATTCCTAAAATTAACAAGCTTCCTATTTATTACAGTATTAGTATTTAATTCCTGCGACAAGGAACAAGATTTAAATGAACCGCAAAGCGTGAACAAAGACGTACAGCAAAGCAATAACAAAGAAGTTTCTTCAAGCACTGCAGCGGCAGATCCTCTTGCTGAAGCATTAGCAGGCAGCGCCGGAGCCAGAACGATTACATTACAAACCAATACGCTATCGTGTCCGGGTGGTTTATGTACATCGTATGGTGTTTGGTCAACGGGCGTTTATACCGTTTGGTTCCAGATGAGATTTAATTCCGGATTTTATTGGAGCCGAGGCGGAAAATGCGGATATGGTATCCTAATTGGTGACCAGAATACTGGCGGAGATCCGGGATGGGATGGTAATGGCGGAAGTGCCAGATTTATGTGGTATTGCCCAAATGGATCAAATTCTGCTAAAGGAAGCGGAGCTTATTTGCAGCCATACGTTTATTACAAAGATCAGCCGGGACAATTTGGTAATGATTTTGGAAAAAAATATTACATTCAAGAAAACGTTACATATAACTGTCAAATATCTGTTAAGCTAAATACTGGATCAAGTACAAACGGATACGTAAAATATTATGTAAATGGTACAGAGATATTGAATCAAACTATTCGCTGGGTGACTAACGATGCAAAACGAAATGTTAATGCAGTAAGTTTACACACTTTCCGTGGTGGTAGTCAGGAATATTGGAAAGCTCCGGTAACAAGTTCTATTTATTATCCAAGTGCATCTTGGGATGCTCTATAATACTTATACGGTTTAAAACATTTTAGCCGGAATAAATAAAAAAGGAGAAACCTGCAAATTCAAGATTTGCAGGTTTTTTTTATCTAAATCACTTTTCAATATTTATAAAACGTTTAATTTTTTTGTTGGTAAATAACTACAAAAAATAACAGATCTTATAAAATTCAGGTATTTTTGTTCTTCCCTATTTCTACTCAAAAAAGATAAGTTTTAATTATTGTAAAAAAAACAAACATGGATCAACGGCATATAAGAAATAGACTTTACATTACTCCTGAAGAGCAGGAAATCATAAAAAATACACCAATATTACTTGGCGGTGCAGGTATTGGAAGTGTTATTGCAGAATGCTTACTAAGATTAGGTTTTGAAACCCTCACAATAATCGATGGCGATATTGTCGAATTATCAAATTTAAACAGACAAAATTATACTGAAAAAAATATCTCAGAACCAAAAGTAAAAGCTCTTAAGGAAAGATTACTTTCTATTAACAGCAGCGCAAAAATTACGATTCATAATTGTTTTTTAAAGCCAGAAAATGTTGAAGAATACATATCAGATTATAAAATTGCGATTAACGCTTTGGATTTTACTTCAGATGTTCCTCTTATATTTGATTCCATCTGTCAGAAGAAAAAAATACCCGTTTTACATCCGTATAATTTGGGATGGGGAGCATTGGTATTAGTTATTTCTGATGATGAAGGACTGGAATCCTTAAGAAAACCAAATGAAAAATTTACCGAAATTAATGTAGTTGATTATGTTTTAGATTACATGAGATTTTGGGAAAAGCCTCAGCGATGGCTTGAAGAAATCCTGGAGCAATATAAAAATGAAGGTAAAAATCTTTCTCCTCCCCAACTCTCCATTGCATCCTCGCTAGTTGCCGGAATTTGTACCAATATTGCATTTGATATTGTTACTAATAAACCGGTAAAAACATTTCCGGAGTTTTATTTGACGACGATCAAATAGAAAACTTACAAATCTATTTTTATAGTTTATTTTCTCTCCTATAAAAGATTTTTCTTAAAAGCTGCTTCAAATAATTATTTTGAAGCAGCTTTTTTATTGGGATTTTGAGTTCAAATTTCGATTTTCTTTCCGCTTTTTAAATAACTATTGTAAAAAATGAGGTTAAAAATGCAACCTTTTTGTCAGTCTATTTGGCAATTCTATATCACCTAATGCAAATAATTTTACAATAGCAGAACAATTAGGTCTAATTATAAATCACAAAAAAATGGAATTAACTAACGAACAAAAGGTTTTAGAATCTATTGTAAAAAAAGCATGGAGCGATCCGGTGTTTAAGGACAATTTAATAAAGGGTCCTGTTGAGACAATAGAAAATTTCTTAGGACATCCAATCCATTTACCAGAAGGTAAAACGATAGCCTTTGTAGATCAGTCCAATTCTTCAACAATTTTTATCAATATTCCTGCCGAACCGGACTTTGAGGATATGGAATTGAATGAAGACCAACTGGATATAATTTCAGGCGGAGCCGAGACAGATCATACGCCGCCTATTATTGTGAGTGCAAGTAATTATACCCCAGGTATTTTGGGTTAAAACAAATACTGCAGGATAATTAACGTGGAATAAAAACGTGTGTGCTCATTATGAACATATGCGTTTTTTAATTTAAAACTATTATTGTGAAAATCTTGTTTACATATTTATTGTTTTTTTTATTTCTGGTAAACGGAACAGGTTTAGATGCACAAACAAAAGTGTTATCTAAACCAGTCGCAAAACATATTCCTGAAAATAAACAAACGGCTGATAGTCTATTAAACGTTGGAGAAAAACAACAAAACGCCGGAAAATTTTTAGAAGCAATGGCTTTGTTCGAAAAAGGTTTGAAGATCTATCAAAAATCAAAAAATCAAAAAGGTATTGGAGACAGCTACAATAAAATAGCAACAAACTACTATTATCAGGGAGATTATTTAAAAGCCCTTTCTTACTTCACAAAATGCAAGAAAACTTATGAAAAAGCGAATTTTCATAAAGGAGTTGCCGCAGCATTAAATAATATGGGTGCTGTTTATTATTACTTAGGGAATTATCCAAAGGCATTGGACTTTTACAGTCAGGTAATTAAGATTCAGAAAAAAATAGGCGACAAAAAAGTCATTGCCGCCGCCACACAAAATATAGGAGGAATATATGTTGATATTAGAGATTACTCTAATGCGATGATTTATTCTCAAAAAGCCAATGCCATTTACAGAGAATTAAAAGATTCCATAGGAATTTCTCACAACCTAAATGGAGCAGGCAAAATTTATATGATGCAAAAAGAATATGCAAAAGCTAATGATTTTTTCAATCAGGCTTTGGCTATTGCTAATAAAATAGACGACAAACAAAAAACAATAGAAGTACTTTATAATTTGGGGGAACTCTTTCATACTCAAGGTGATCTTCCCAAATCCCTGTCGTATTATAATCTTTGTTTAGCCTCTTCTCAAAAAATAAACAGTTTACAATATATAAGCATTACACAAGTAGCTATTGGCAACATATTAAATAAACTTGGTAAGAGTGATAAAGCACTCAAAAAATGCAAAACAGGGCTCGATATTGCAGAAAGTCTGGGAGCATTATCTGTTAAAAAAGATGCCTGCAAATGTCTTTACGAAACTTATAAAGCAATAGGCAACAATAATCTGGCACTTAATTACTACGAAAAATCAAATGATTATAAAGACAGTTTACAATCTGAAGAAACCTCAAATAAGATCTTGAATATGGAGTTTCAAAAAGCAATGCTTATTGATAGTATTGCCTATGTTACAAAAGTGCATAAAATTGATCTTAAACATAAAGAAGAAGTTCAGAAGAAAGAAAAACAGCGAAACTTAATCATAATCTCTCTTGGTTTTATCATATTGATTACGATCGCTTTATGGAACAGATTAAATTATGTTAGAAGATCCAGAAAAGCATTAACGATAGAAAAAGACCGTTCAGAAAAATTACTGCTCAACATTCTGCCAGAAGAAATAGCCGAAGAACTAAAAGAAAAAGGCTTTGTAAATGCCCGTGATTTTAATCTGGTTTCTATTCTATTTACTGATTTTAAATCTTTTACACAGACTGCAGAAACAATGACACCGCAAAATCTTGTTGAAGAAATAAATGTATGCTTCAAGGCATTTGACTTTATATCTGATAAATACAACATTGAAAAAATCAAAACCATTGGAGATTCTTACATGGCTGCCGGCGGTATTCCTAACCCAGATAAAAATTCATTAAAAAACATTGTTTCTGCCGCATTAGAAATGCAGGAATTTATGATTCAGAGAAAAACAATCAATATAGCTGCCAATATTCCGGCTTTTGAGATGCGTCTGGGTATTCACGCCGGACCTATTGTAGCAGGAATCGTGGGGGTAAAAAAATTCCAATACGATGTTTGGGGCGACACAGTAAATACAGCAAGCCGAATTGAAAGCAACGGAATGGTAGAAAAAGTAAACATAAGCGAATCCTTGTATAATTTAATCAAGGACGAAGAATCTTTTGTATTTGAATACCGCGGTAAAATTTATGCAAAAGGAAAAGGAGAGATCAAAATGTATTTTGTCGAGAAAAGCGCTGTTTCACTGGTAAATACTCCTATAGTATTAGATCACAGTTATATATAAATAATGTTTTGTCAGTTTTTTTGGCATTTTTATAATATTTTGAAGGACTAATTTTACATTATACAAAAGGAAATAAATCATGGAACAGAAAAAAGAAGAAGAGGTTTTACGATTGGTAATTTCTAAAGCCTGGGAAGATTCTAATTTTAGAAAAAGCTTAATTGCAGATCCTGTAAAAGCAATCGAAAATCTAACCGGAGCTAAAATTGTATTACCCGAAGGAAAAACACTTGTAGTAAACGATCAAACAGATAAGTCTAAAGTTTACATGAATATTCCAAGTGAACCCAACATAGAAGATATTGAACTAACAGAAGAACAGTTAGAGATTATTGCGGGAGGCGGACAAACAGTATGGATTGATTTAGTCAATAATTTATTTCCTGCCTTAAAAGATTACATCATAGTTTAAAATAAAAGGGCAAATTAAATAGTAACCCTGTTTAATTTCTAAACCAGCCCTCTTACATACTTTAAATCAACGATTACTATTAATCAACTTTAAAAATTTATTATCATGGAATTTACACAAGAACAAAAATTGTACGCACAGATCGTACAAAGAGCATGGGAAGATGCAGAATTTAAAAAAGAATTAGTAGCAAACCCATTAGCTGCAATTGAAAAAGTAATTGGTAAAAAAATGACTTTACCAGAAGGAAAAACATTAGTAGTAAGAGATCAGACTGATGATTCTACAATTTACATTAATCTGCCTGCTAAAGCAAATTTAGATGATGTAGAATTAAGTGAAAAAGAATTAGAAATTGTTGCCGGAGGTTATACAACTCCTGCTGAACT
This sequence comes from Flavobacterium sp. FG68, assembly GCF_057808895.1. Classification (NCBI taxonomy): domain Bacteria; kingdom Pseudomonadati; phylum Bacteroidota; class Flavobacteriia; order Flavobacteriales; family Flavobacteriaceae; genus Flavobacterium; species Flavobacterium sp. FG68. Next base: position 68,042 of record NZ_JBMDIY010000012.1, on the reverse strand, counting down.
AGCAATAGAATATATCGGTATTCCACTTGCTAAATGGTTGTTAAGCTAACAAAACACTAACCTATATAAACTTAAGTATCATGGAATTAACTCAAGAACAAAAGATTTACGCAGATATTGTGCAAAAAGCATGGGAAGATGCTGCATTTAAAAATGAATTAGTATCAAACCCAGTAGCTGCAATCGAAAAATTTACTGGTAAAAAATTGAATCTGCCTGCAGGTAAAACTTTAGTAGTAAAAGACCAAACCAGCGAATCTACAATTTATATCAACATTCCTGTTTCTACAAAATATGCAGATACAGAATTAACTGATGATCAACTAGAAGCTGCTGCCGGCGGTGTTATTGAAGGAGGATGTTTCCCACCAGATTTTCCAGGTGGAATATGGCACCCAACTCCAACATTCCCAAAAGACATTATTCTTTTCTAAATAAATTAACCAATCTAAAATATTATATCATGGAATTTACACAAGAACAAAAGCTTTATGCAGAGCTGGTACAAAAAGCATGGGAAAATGCTGATTTTAAAAAAGAATTAATTGCTAATCCTGTTGCTGCAATTGAAAAATTTGCAGGAAAAAAATTGGATTTACCTGCTGGTAAAACAATTGTGGTGAGAGATCAAACAGATGATTCTGTTATTTACATCAACATTCCGGCTGCGGTAAAACAATCAGCAGATGCACAATTAAGCGAAGAACAGTTAGAGTCTGTTGCTGGTGGTATCGCTATATGGCCTCCAATTGGAATAATACCACCTTGGTTTCCTTCACCAACTTTTCCAACTATTCCAATCGAAACAATCTAATCAACCCACTATTCTATTAACAATATAAAAAATATAAAGATGAAATATACTAAAGAACATCAGGAAAAAGGAGCAGAATTAATGAAAGGTCTTGTAGAAAAAGCATGGGAAAGTGCTGCTTTTAAAGATCAATTAGTCAAAAATCCTCTAGCAACAATTCAGGAGTTTACTAACAAAAGCTTTGTATTGCCAGAAAATCAAACTATTGTAGTTGAAGATCAAACCAACGAATCTGTAATTTATTTTAATATTCCTGCAGAGCCAAACCTGGACGGTTTAGAATTAACTGAAGAGCAGTTAGAATTAGTTGCAGGCGGACTTACACCAGCAGTTGTCATAGGACTTTATGCATTAGGTGTAGCAGCATTTGCAGCAGGAGTACAACTTTATAATCAATAATTTAAAATCTTACAGACATGAAAATTTCACAAGACGCTCAAATACAAGGACAAGAATTATTAAAAACTCTAGTCGAAAAAGCATGGCAAAGCCCTGACTTTAAAAATCAATTATTAACTAACCCTCAAGCAGCTATTGAAGCGGTTACTGGTAAAAAATCATCAAGCAACAAAAGAGTTGTAGTTGAAGATCAAAGCAGTGATTCTATCATTTACTTCAATATTCCAGCTGAACCAAAATTAGACGAGTTAGAATTATCTTCTGAGCAATTAGAAATCGTTGCCGGTGGTCTTACTCCTTTAACTTTAGTTGTTGTGGTTGGTACTGTAGCCGGCGGCTTTGGAGCTGCAGCTTTATGGGACTATCTTCACTAAGAAATGAAAAATAAAATAGTAAAATAAAAACCCTTGAACAATTCGAAGTTTATTAAAATTTTGAAATAAGGTTCAGGGGTTTTCTCTAAAATTTAAAAAAGATGGAAAAGCAAGGACAGATATCATTATTCGCAGGAATCTTTTTAGTAATTTCAGGATCAGTATTAGTAAGCTTTAAATATAATTTTCTGGGAACAGCCAGTTTTATTTTAGCCATTATAGTACTGTTTTACAGCGTAATTCAGCTAAATAAGAATAAGAAATCGTAAACATTCGATCAATTATTGAATACACCCTGTGTGAAAGCGAAGGGTGTTTTTAATTTTTAAACATTCCTCAGCTTTTTTTTAGCCAATAAAAAACAGCATTACTTCTTTTATCATTCAGCATTCTTTTTACACTAAATCCTCAGAAAATGAATAATCAATCTACCTCTTTTATTAGCAAAAGTTTTGAAACAATTCCTTTTGTCGGAATCATTCTTCCATACACAGAATCTTTTCTGGAGAGCTTAAAATTTGAATTACCGGATAATGCTAAAGAAAAACTGCATTTGGAACTGTTAAAACAGCTGAGCGCTTTCTCAGAAATTATTTTACAACAGTCATTAGACTCTTTCGTTCTTGAAGGCAATACGGAGATAGAAATTTTTACAGCAAAAATGAATCAGTCGTTAGCTGTAGATTTTCCGGTTTTAGACCATATGATGAAACAAAAAGCCGCCAATTTTTCTCGTCATATTTCCAAAATCTTAGATCGTTTTCATAATGATTATGAAAAGATAAAAGCCGTATTTAAACTAGATGAGGTAAAAATAACAGATATTGATGCAAGTCTTGGTGACGGCCATAACGGCGAAGGCACCGCTTTAATTCATTTTTCGAATGAAACCAAACTGATCTACAAACCCAGAAATGTCAATTTAACCAATTCTTATAATGTGCTGATCAATTGGATCAACCAAAAATTAAAATTAGATTTAAAAACATTTCAGGCACTTGACTGCGGCGAATACGGATGGCTGGAATTCGTAAATAACGAAGAAATAATTTCTGAAAATGATTTGGAAGAATATTATCATAAAGCAGGGGCTTTACTGGCTACTGCCTATCTTTTAGGAAGCAAAGACTGCCATCGCGAAAATGTTATTGCCTCCGGAAAAAATCCCGTTATTATAGATCATGAAACCATTATTCAGCCTTTTTTATCAAATGGTCTAATTAATAATTCCTGGGATAACGAATGTAAAATACCCAATTTATCGGTTCTGGAAAACGCTTTAATTGTTAATGACGATACTGGGGTTCCAATACATTTTGCAGGTTATGGCGTTCGCAATAACTTACAAGTAACAGAGTTAGAAAAAAGAATTGTAAACCCAAATACCATAAATTGTAAAAGGGTAACACGCTTTTTATTCACACAGATTGCAGAAAATAATATTCCAAAATTTAAAGACCATTACATATTTCCAACCAATTACAGCAACAGTTTTCTGGAAGGATTTTCTATAGTATATGATTTGTTTTCCAATAATAAAGAAGAATTAAAATCTCTTAATTCTCCTATTGAGGTTTTCAAAAATCAAGAAGTCAGATATGTTTGGCGGCCTACTTTTATATATTTCAAGATATTAAAATTTATGCGTACCTCCGCTCTTATGTCTAGTTTTGAAGTTTATAATGCAAAATTAGCAGAGTTATTGTCTAAAGCTTACCTGGGACAAAATATGGAAACGTATAAGTTTATATTTGATTTTGAATTACAGCAAATGCTTAACGGAGATATTCCAATATTTAGCCTAAATAGTCTGGATAATGTACTTGATTGTAATGCATCATCAAAAATATTCGAATTCAATTGTATCGAAAATATAAACAGAAGAATTGATGCCATTTCTCCTGAACATAAAAAAGAACAATTGGAATTTATTAATCGCTGGATTAATATCAGAAATTAAGAAAACAACATAGCCGTAAAACGTTACTAAATCAGCTTATTATTTGTAGCATACGCAATCGCTTCGGTAATGCTGGTTACCTCTAGCCTTTCAAACAATTTTCTGCGGTGAAATTTTACAGTATCCGGAGAAACAAATATTTCATCGGCAATTTCGTTTATCGTAAAACCTCTGGTAGAAAGCTGCAAAATTTCTTTTTCTCTTTTAGATAAAGCAACTTTTTTAGATTCTTCCCAATGGTCTTTATCCAAATTATAGTTATGAACTTTATTTTCGCCGTTTTTATATATTTTGATGTTTCCTGCCTTACGTTCAGATGATAAGGAAATAATACAAATCGCTTTCCATATTTTTCCGGTATTGGTTAAAAAAACCGGAGTAAGTTTTTGATTGATTAAGATTAATTTCCCTTCCTGGTTTTTTAAATGAAAATCATAAGAAATCGTATAGAGAATCCTCTCATCTTGTGGTATTTTTTCATAAAAATCAAATCCAACAGAATTAATTTTCAATAGCAAATCTAAGTCTACAGGAGGAACATGTTTAAAATAAAAAGCATATCCCATTTCCAAAACCTGCTCTGCCGTATTGCCGCACAGAAACAATGGATTATCCGAAACAAACTCAAAACCTTGTTCCAAATAATCTATAACATAGATACTCGTATATGTTGCTCTTGCAAATGCCTTAATAGGTTCTAAATAATCAAATTTTTGAGCCCTTTCTTCATCTGTCAAGCCGTAAATTGTGTTTCTGGAATCAAAAAACGAATTCGGATCCTGGTCTATCATCATTCATAATTTTAATCAAATGTAATCCTTTTTTGTAATGTATGAAAAGAATTACATTGTTCTTGTAAAAATAAGAATAATAATACTTATTGATTCTCAAATTGTTAGACATGGTATTTATGTTAAAACCCTTGTCAGATTTTACTTAAAGCCCCGTAAATACACGCCTTACAAAAAACCGGGTTTTCTATTATCAGCGAACTTCTTTCAATTTTAACAATTTTAATTTAAAAGAAGTGGCTACACTTTAGAGTAGTTTATTGATTTACAGATAAATACTACCATTTAGTGTAGCAGAACAACGCTATATGAAAATTAGCTTTGTTACAAACAAACCAACGAACCAAAGAACTCATGATTATAACTCAAAATTACCTAGAAAGACTAGAACTGGACCAGCTGAGTGAATTAGCCAAGTTTGTAGTCGAAGAGAACTTCAGTCATCATTGTGAAGATGTAAATAGTAATGAACTTGTAACAGACACTCAGGAAGTGTATGATGAAGAATTAAATTATTTTAAAGATTCTGAAATTTTCGTTGCAAAAGATTTTTCAGGAAATATTCAGGGATCTATTAGAGTAATTAAATGGGATTATAAAACGAAACTTCCGCTTCAGAAAATTTTTAATATCGATCCATTAAGTGTCTTCGGTTATTCTGATAAGTTTTCATCTGTTTGGCATATTGGCCGATTTGCAACTAAAAAAAATATCGAGGACAAAACTCTTTTCAAAAGATTAATGGTTTGTGCCATTTCTCCTATTTGTGAACAAAAAAATGGTGTTGCCTTTGCAGAGTGCGACAGCAAACTATTAAGAATTATGAAGCTGCTGGGAATAAAAGCCCAGGTTATAGGGGACTCTGTACACTATCTGGGTTCTGAAACTATACCAATAGCATTGAATTATGAAGGCTTAAGGGAATTTTATAATAACAATAAAAATTTTGTAACCTCCTTCTCTATCGATAAAATATCCCATAAAACCATTAAAAAGAAAAAGTATCACTCCCAAGCATGTTAATTCTTCCTTCAAAATAAATTAAATATAAGCCAAAACCCTATACCCCAAAATACTCCCCATTACAAGACCCAATTAAGATTTTTCAGATTATTGATTAACCGTTAATTCTATTACAATCATGAATGAAATGATAAAAAATACCACAATAGATTGGTCTTCCCCAGATATTTTGAACCAGATAGTTCAGAATATTAAAAACCCTTTAGAAAACATTATTGAGGCCAGCAAGCCCAGTATAACAAATAATAAAACACAAACTGAAATTATTTTTTCGAGCAGCAAACAAATTAATGATCTGATTGAAGAAATTTTAGACGGCATCAAATCTAAATCTGTAAGCCTTACTGTTCAGGGACGTCCGGAAATTTTTGACATTTATGAATCCAATAAAAATGTTCAGGAATTGTGTATAAACAAAATTAATCCACAAAAAGTGACAAAACTGGATCAAGACTGGTTACTGAATTTAGAAAAAGAAATTTACAGTTCTATCAGCCAAAATGATATGAACCTTTATGAACTGTCCTATAAAATGGCAGTAAGCGAAAGACAACTGCATAGAAAAATTGCAAATTTAGTTTACCTCACACCCAATAAGTACATCCGAATATTGAAACTTCATAGAGCTAAATATATGATCGATAATTATATACAAAACTCAATTTCGCAAATCGCCTATTCTGTTGGGTACAACGATGTACATTATTTCTCAAAGTTGTTTTCGTACCAATATGACATTTCACCTAAAGAACTCATAAATTCTTTACGGTAAAGCATTATTTATCAGCATCATAAACTCCAAACAAAATATAAATTTAAGACTAAATAAAATGATTTTAACAGAAGAACAAAAAAAGGGTCAGGATGTTTTTTTTAGGATAATTACAGAAGCCTGGGTAAACGATGATTTTAAAAAATCATTAATTACAAACCCCGAAGAAACATTAGAAAAGTTTTTTGGTAGAAAATTACCAATCGGTAAAAAGATCAAAGTGACAGATCAGTCTGATCCCGAATATCTGTACATCAATATTCCTATAAAGATGCAGCAAAAGGATCAGGAATTAGATGAAAAAAAACTAGACAAATTAAGCGGCGGAACTTCTAACCGGACTAGTACTACTACTGACTATGAAGGTTTATATGATTCTTTAGGGAATATATATTAAATAGAATTTTCAGGTGTCAGAAATCACAGATTCTTTGTCTTAATCAACAAACGAATTACAAATAAATTAGTATAACCTTAAAAAAAATAAAATTATGAAAAGAGCACTTTTTTTCTTAGGTCAGTTTAATAACAGAGATGTAGAATGGTTCATTAACAATGGGCAGAAAATAGAATTAGGAAACGGCGAAAAACTTATCCAAAAAGGGAATTTTATTGATAGTCTATACATCGTGTTATCAGGTCAATTATCTGTATGTGCAGAGAATGGCGACAAACAAGACATTGCAACATTAGGATCTGGAGAAGTTGTTGGCGAAATGTCTTTTTTAGAAACAAGACCGCCATCCGTTTCTGTAATCGCCAGAAAAACATCTGTAGTTTATAAAATATCCCGCGAGGTGATCGAACTGCGACTTACAACAAACCCGGATTTCAAAGCTAATTTCTATTATGGTTTAGCCTTATTCCTGTCTAACAGATTAAGAAAAACAACAGATCAATTAGGTTATGGAACTGCGGAAGAAGAAGATTTAATTGATACAAGAATTTTAGATGGTGTTGCACAGGCAGGCTCACGTTTTGGGCAGATCTTGCATCGATTTTCGGAGGCATAATAAAATATAAATTTTAAGACCAAAATTTAAATGAGATTATACTATTCCTTTTTTGCAATATGGATTGTCGCTGTTACTAATTTACAAAGCCAGTCTAAAATTAAATGTGATTTAATTGAAATTTCAACCATAGCATTTGACAAAAGCCCAAATATTAAAAGGACTTTTTATGCAATAGAAAATGCCGAAGGGGAACTTCAGGTACAATGGAGCACATTTGATTTTAATTTGAATTCTGGACTTTCATACAAAAACAGCAGACTGAATCTCTACGATGCAGATCCAAGAAATCAATATATCGAGAGATCACTCAAGTCAAATTTAGTAGATTTTTCTGCCGGACTGCAAAAAAGATTTAGAACATCACAAATTGCCGAAGTAAGTTTAAGATATCTCTATAACGACAGTAATTTTCCGCTTAATACCTTCAATGAGTTTGTAGGGGCTTTTTATGGAACTCATACGGGAGTACTTAATTTCTCCTTAACCCAGCCGCTTTTAAGAGGAAGAGGAAAAAAAGTAGCAACAACCGGAGAGCAGGTTGCAAGTCTTTATATTGATAAAAACAAATTCGATTCTGAGTTTACAAATTCATACGAAATCCTGCAAATTGGTATTGCCTATTGGAATTATTATACCGCATTTAAAAGCCTCGATGTTTATATACAAAACGAAAGCCGAGTAAGAAACGTTCTGGAAATGACCCGAGAATTAATAAAAGCCGACAAAAAACCGGAGAGTGATATGGCTCAGGTAAATGCCGATTTAACGAATCAGGAAAGATTGACTTTTGTTGCTCAGCAAAATTTATACAATGCAAGATTAAATCTGGGAAGAGCAATAGGTTTATCTGATGAAGAAAGTCAGGAACTGGGCGATCCGGTAAATGATTTTCCTGCAGTTGCAGAAAGCGGTTACAAGCAAAATATCAATAAAAGTGCGCTTATTAAAAGTGCCAAAGACAATCGAGGAGATTTAAAAGCCATACAAAAAGTTACCGAAGCCGTAGAACTTCAATACCAACTAGCCGAAAACAATTTAAAACCTCAGCTCGATTTAACCGGTTTTGCCTATTATGGCAGTACAAGTGTAGGAAATGGAGTCGACAAAACATTTTCTTCGTTTGTAAACAATCAGGGACAAGATGTTGGTGTGGGCGCAAAACTGACTTTTTCATTTGCCTTAAATAATAACCTGGCAAAAGGAAATTATGCGATTAATAAAATTGCAGTAAAAGATCAGGCCGTAATAAGCGATAATACCAATCGAAACGTTGACTTAAACGTAAATATGGCACTTAACAACCTAAACAATAGTGTCCTGATTCTTGAAAAAGCAAAAGAATCTATGGGATTTCACAAAGAAGCTTTTGACAACGAAAAAATAAAATTTCAAATGGGTTTAACCACACTTTTGAATTTAATGTTGTTTCAGGAAAGATTCACCTATTCAGAATTAGAATATCTAAATGCAGAGCAGCAGTTTTCAAATGCAATTGTAAGCCTCAGACACGAAACAGGAACACTTTTATCTAAAGAAAAGTCCAGTTTTAAAGTAGATCAAAATGTATTTTATACTGTTCCAACTATAGAAAATTAATAAAAATTTAGAAACTATGTCAGCAAGTTTTTTCAGAAAATCAGCTTTAGAAAAGCTTTCTACACCAGAAAAGTTAGATCAATTAATTAAGGTTACAGGTCCTAAAGCCTGGATAGCTTTGACTACAGTTGCGGTAATATTATTTACGGCAGTTTTATGGTCTTTTGCGGGTACCGTAAAAACAAAATTAGATGTAGTTGGTGTGGTACAAGGCGGCGATGTGCATGAAGTAGTAGCTACTTCACAAGGGCAGTTAGTAGAGCTAAAAGTAGCAATTGGTGACAATGTTAAAAAAGGAGACATTATTGCCACGATAAAACAGCCGGAACTGCTTCAGCAAATAGAAGATGCAAAAGCAGTAGTCTCTGACCGAAAGTTTGAAATGGGAAAATTAGCCTCTTACGGAAATCAGGGAACACAATTACAAGGTGAAATGATTAAGCAGACGCGTGTAAGTATTCAGGGCGAAATTGAATCTGAAAAAAAGAAACTGGCGTTTTTAAACAATCAATTAGAATCTGAAAATAGTTTAATAAGCAAAGGTTTAATAACAAAATCTGAAGTAGCCAATACCAAACAGCAAATAGAAGCTTCAAAAAATACGATTGAACGACTAAAAGGTCAAAAAGTAGAAACCTTAAACCAGCAGCATAATTTAGGTTTTGATATGCAGCAAAAAGTAACATTGCAAAACCAAAGAATTGCAGAAGCGGAAAGAAACTTACATTTCCTGACCGAAAGATATGATCAGCAAAAAAATATAAAAAGCCCTTATGACGGTGAAGTGGTTGAAGTTTTAACCGATGCCGGAATTGTTGTTGCCTCTGGAACGCCTTTATTCAAACTCAAAAACCTTGACGAAACCAAATTAAGCGAACTAAAAGGCATTCTATATATTCCGTCACAAGATGGAAAAAAAATACGAAAAGGTATGGAAGCCTTAGTAGTTCCATCAACCGTTCAGCCGCAGGAATATGGATTTATAAAAGGAAAAGTAACCTATGTTTCTGATTTTCCTGTAACGCAGCAAGGTATGCTGACTTCTGTTAAAAACGATCAGCTGGCAAAAGGACTTTTGGCACAAGGTCCATTATTTGAAGTTCATGTTGATTTTGAAAAAGATCCAAAATCATACAGTGGCTTTAAATGGACATCGGCAAAAGGACCGGAGATTTTTATAAAAGAAGGTACTTCATGCATGGGAAAAGTGACCATAAAACAAGAACCTCCCGTGACGATAGTAGTTCCCGCATTCAAGAAATTTTTTGATTTATATTAATAAATACAAATGGGAGATATTGCAAATTTTGTTATAGAAAAACAAGCCCGGCCAGTTAAGGTTCCAACTGTATTACAGATGGAAAGCGTTGAATGTGGCGCGGCAGCTTTAAGTATTATTTTAGGTCATTTTGGTAAATTCGTTCCTTTAGAAAAATTAAGAATAGCTTGCGGTGTTTCCAGAGATGGGCTTAAAGCAACTAATATCATAAAGGCCGCTAAAGAGTTTGGATTAGATGCAAAAGGATATGCCAAATCTATTGAAAAGCTAATGCAGATTAAAACGCCTGCCATTATTTTTTGGAATTTTAATCATTTCTTAGTGCTAGAAGGTTTTACCAAAAAAAAGGTATACTTGAGCGATCCCGCACAAGGAAGATATTCTGTAAGCCATCAGGAATTTGATGATGCTTATACCGGAGTTGTACTGACTTTTGATACTAACGAAAGTTTTGAAAAAGGAAATGAGAAAAAAGGACTTATAGGATCTTTGCTTTCAAGAGTAGCCAGTTCTAGATTAAGCATTACTTATATCATTATTGCCAGTTTATTTTTAGTAATTCCGGGTTTAATAATTCCTTCGTTTCTTACCGTTTTTATAGATAAATATTTAGTCAACAATTTTTCTGGTTTTGTAATGCCTTTATTGTTGATAATGGGCGGAATCTTAATTATTAATTCAGTTTTAGTATATCTACAGCAATACTTTTTACTTAAGCTCGAAACAAAGTTAGCCTTAGTTACTTCCAGTAAATTTTTATGGCACGTTTTTCATTTACCAATTGCTTTTTTCACACAGCGTTATAGCGGAGAAGTTGGCAACAGGGTTTCCTTAAACGATAAAGTTGCCAAATTATTAAGCGGCGATTTAGCTAACGCAGCCTTAAATGTTATAGTGGTTATTTTTTATGCAATTCTAATGTTTTCTTATGATGTTACGCTCACCTTAATCGGGATTTTTATGGCGGCATTAAATATCATCATCTTAAAATGCGTGGCTACAGCCAGAAAAGACGGAAGCCGCAGATTGAGTAATGAAACCGGAAAATTGCTAGGTACAACTACTTCAGGAATTAGTATGATTGAAACCTTAAAAGCATCCGGAAGAGAAAATGATTTTTTTACCAACTGGATAGGATATTTGGCCAAAGTGATGAATGCACAACAAGAACTGGGCTGGTTAACTATTCGATTAAATGTTCTTCCAAATTTAATCACCTCATTAACAAATTTCTTAATTCTGGGAATTGGGGCTTTACGAATTATGGACGGCGAAATGACCCTGGGGGCTTTAGTAGCCTTTACTTATTTGATGAACAATTTTATTACACCCGTTAATCAATTGGTAACTGTAGGTAACACGCTGCACGAAACAGAAAGTGATATGAGTCGAATTGATGATGTATTGAATTATGAAATTGACAATCAGTTTAGAGAAAAAGAATCCAGCCAAAACTCACAGCCAGATCATAACGAAGTTCCTAAAAACAAACTCATTGGTTATTTTGAAATGAAAGATGTCACATTTGGCTATAACACTACAATGCCGGCATTAATAGAAAATTTCAATTTAAAATTAAAACCCGGAAGCAGAGTTGCCTTGGTAGGAGGTTCAGGAAGTGGAAAATCAACAGTAGCCAAAATTGCTTCGGGACTTTATGATCCGTGGAAGGGCGAAGTTTTATTAGATGGAAAAAACAGAGAAACCATTGCAAGAAATATCATTACAAGTTCATTAGCCGTAGTAGATCAGGATGTTATTGTATTTAATGGAACAATTAAAGAAAATATCTCTTTTTGGGATTCTATGATTTCAGAAAAACACATTATAAATTCTGCAAGAGATGCGGCGATTCACGATGTTATTTCGGCCAGAAGCGACGGTTATGATAGTCATGTAATGGAAGGCGGAACCAATTTTAGCGGCGGACAGCGCCAGCGTATTGAAATTGCCAGAGCCTTATCCGGTAACCCGACTATTTTAGTTATGGATGAAGCCACCAGTGCCCTTGACCCAACTACTGAAAAAACGGTAATGGATAATATCAAGAAAAGAGGCTGTACCTGCCTGATTGTAGCGCACAGGTTAAGCACTATTATTGATTGCGACGAAATAATAGTAATGGAACTGGGAAAAATAGTAGAACGGGGTTCTCATCAGGAATTGCTAAAACAAAATGGGGTTTATGCACATTTGATCGAATCAAAATAAATTTAATACCATGTCAGTGAAAGAGAAAATACATATAGGCGTTGAAAATCCATTGATTCTAAATAGTACAGATAGTTTCTGGATGGTTATTTCGGGAGAAGTAAATGTGTTTCATACTAAAATTGATGAAGACGGAGCATATTTATGTCCTTTAAAGTTTTTGTATTCTGCAAAACAAGGCGAATTACTATTTAGTTTACTAACTCAGCATTGCACCCAAAATATTAGATTAATCGTTTATTCGAATGAAGCTAAATTACTGGCAATTCAAAAAAGCGACCTTTTGAATATTGACCCTTTCTTTTTGAAAAATTTGATCAATAAATGGATATCCAAAACATCTTCTGAATTAAATTTTCAAAACGCACCAAGAGTTTATACTGCGCTTGATGATTTTAATACCATAAATTTAAAAGAAAATACCGTTGCATATCCTTCGCACGGCATAAACTGGGTAAGTTTAAACGGCGGAAGTCTTTCTGTTTTTTCATCTGATATCGCTGTTAATTTTGATGATGTCTCTAATTTTCCAATTCCGGTATCAAATAAGTTATGGATAAAATCCTTATCCGATCAAACAGAAATTAAAATATTAAGCACCAGAGAAGTTATCGAGGAAGAAGTTAATCTTTTGATTTCTTTAGAAAAAATACAATCTTATTTTTATACCCAGCTTGGCAAAACAATAGAAAATAATAGTGTTTTTGAAAATGAACATTTTAAAGCTAAACTGATCAGCGAAGAAGATGAGTTAAAAAACACACTCGAAAAAATAAAATCTATTGTAACAGGCAGTAAAAAAAGTGTACCGCATGTAACAGCTTCAAAATTAAATAAGCAAAGTGTACTTTATTCAACCTGTCAGGTTATTGCAGATCACAGCCAATTTAAATTTGAAGAACCCAAACATATTGATGCAAACGAAACCAGTGCAAAAAACCTGCTGTATGCCATAGCAAAAAGTTCTAAAATAAGAGTCCGCAAAATTATTTTAAGAGATGCCTGGTGGAAAGAAGAAAACGGACATTTACTCGCCTTTACCAAACAAAAAAACGAACCCGTTGCACTTATACAAAAAACGTCCAGTTCTTATTTAATAAAAAATTTATCCGACGGTTCTGAGTCAATTGTGAACCACGAAATAGCAGCGTCTTTAGAACCAATTGGTTATATGTTTTTTTCTGGATTCGATGTGAAGATGAATTCCATGAAAAAGGTATTAAATTTTGCCATGAATGGCGTTAAAAAAGATGCCAAACTATTAATTCTGGCTTCATTAGCAGGAAGCTTAATTGGACTATTAGTTCCTATTTTGTCAGGAGTTATTTTTGATGATGTTATCCCTACCGCAGACAGATCTATACATTTAGAAATATTTAGTATCATGATCATAATCGCTTTGGTAACAGCAGGACTTCAGCTTGCCCAAGGCGTATTGCAAATGCGAGTAGAATCAAAATCCAGTATTAACCTTCAGGCAGGTGTAATGGATTATATATTGAGACTTCCGGTAACTTTTTATAAAAAATATACCGCAGGAGATCTTACCAATAGGGTTTTAAGTATCAATTCGATACGACAAATACTTTCAAGCACCTTAATGACGGCTGTATTAAGTGGAGCCTTCTCTTTTGTAAATCTGATACTTCTTTTTTACTACGACTCTAGTTTGGCCTGGATTGGCGTTGCATTAGCTGTAATCGCTGTTGTTTTTATGATAACTATGGGCTGTTTAAAATTAAAATATGATCGGGAAGTTTCTAAATATCAGGGAGAAATTCAGGGTTTTCTTTTTGAATTTTTATCCGGTATAAGCAAAATAAGAATAACAGGCGGAGAACGAAGAGTTTTTACATTATGGGCAGAGAAATTTTCAAAACTAAAACAATTAGGATTTAGTTCCGGTAGTTATCAAAATTTTGTCGAAATCTTCAATAGCTCCTATCCCCTGTTTACAAGTATTTTCTTTTTCTCTTTCATCTATTACAGCGTCCTTAATCCTGCTGCTCCGGGAGCAAACATGATCTCTGTAGGTTCCTTTATGGCATTTATTACCGCTTTTAATAAATTTTTGGGCGATAGTTTAAGGTTAAGTATGGCTTTTATAACCTCTTTAAATGTTATTCCGCTTTATGAAAGGGTAAAACCAATTTTAGAAGAAGAAGCAGAATCCATGGATCAGAGTATTGATCCGGGCGAATTGGCTGGCGATATCGAAATGAATTCCGTTTCGTTTAGATACAACGAAAATCAGCCATTGATTTTAAAAAATATTACCTTCAAAATTAAGCCGGGCGAAATGGTTGCTTTTGTTGGACCCTCGGGTTCCGGAAAATCAACTATTATGAGACTGCTTTTAGGATTCGAACATGCTGAAATGGGCTCTATATATTATGATGGAAATACTTTTGACACCATGAACAAAGAACTTGTTAGAAGACAAATAGGCGTTGTACTGCAAAATGGAGCATTGATGGCCGGCAGCATTTATCAAAATATTGTCGGGAATTCTGAATTGACCTTAGATGATGCATGGGATGCCGCGCGTATGGCAGGAATGGAAGAAGATATCAAGAATATGCCAATGGAAATGCATACTCTTGTTAGCGAAGGCGCTGGAACATTTTCCGGAGGACAAAGACAACGACTTATGATTGCAAGAGCTATTGTGCATAAACCAAGATTACTGTTTATGGATGAAGCCACAAGTGCACTCGATAACAGAACCCAAAATATTGTAGCCGAAAGTTTAGACAAGCTTCAGGCTACACGTATTGTGATCGCACATAGATTAAGCACCATAAAAAACGCAGATCGCATTTATGTTCTGAATCAGGGAGAAATCAAAGAATGTGGCACTTATGAAGAGTTAATGCAGCAAGATGGCATATTTACACAACTGGCTAAACGCCAAATTTCGTAATGATCATGAATAATTCATTCCTCCCCGAACCAATTGATCAGGTTGCATCAATTGATTTATCAGACAAACTTAAAGCCTATCTTTTTAATAAGTTTCCTTTAAATGATGACTGCAGCGTTTCTACTTTTACCGAAGGCCCGGAAATTCAATTCTGGGAAGATTTTTTAATGGATTTTTCAAATGGAAAGGACATTTTTAATGCACTAAAAGAATGTTATCCGTCATTAAATTTTCTAATTGATAAAGAAATTGATAAAGCCGAATTGTATAACAACATACTTTTAAAAGGTACAACAAACGATATAAAATTAACTTCTTACATAAAATTAGAAGACACAAAAAATATCAGTTTAGAACTTCACCAAAGTATTGCAGGCAAAATCCCGGTTTTAACCATCCCTAATAAAGAAGATTTTGTAAAAATACTACAGTCCATAATACACAAAAACAATCCCTTACCCATTCCTGCATCAATGGGAGCTGTGTTATTAAATGGTCTTAATAATTCGAAACGGTTTAATATTATTAAAAAAAACTGGCTGCAAAATAATCCTTTTGGAGACTGGAATACCGAGTTTACAAACAACATTATGCCCAACAAATCTTTGTATAAAGATAAATTGATCATTTTAAGTACAAAACCTTACAGCAATGTACCGGCAAGTCAATTAGGTTTAGAAGAAGATCTATGGATTTCATATTCTATTTCTATTCGAAAAGAACATGAATTAACACATTTATATACACTCAAAAAATACGGACAAGCCACCAATAACCTGCATGATGAACTTATCGCGGATTATATAGGAATTATTAAAACCATATGGAATTATAATAAAGTCTGGATGCTGACTTTTATGGGATTAGAAAATTATCCACATTACAGAGAAGGTGCCCGATTAGAAAATTATGTAAAAGAAAGTAAATTATCTCCGGAGGATTTTAAGCAATTGATTACCATAATAAAAAATGCTATTGAAAACATTGCCATTTTTGATAAAACTGCGGGCAAGGTAAAATCAACTAAAGATCAAATGTGCAGAATAGATTCACTTTGTGAAATAAGTTTAACTGATTTAGCGTCTGCAAATGGTGCCGAATTGTTAATTGATATTTATTATGAAAATTTCCATAGAACCTTATTTTAATCTTTACATTTGATACAATTCAAATACCGTTGTTCAAAAAAATTCTAACTACCTTTGACCTTTGTTATCACTTTCATAAACAATTCTGTCAAAAATTATGCTTTCTATATCAAATTTGGTTGTAGAAGAAGAGATTAAAAATTCATTCTCGATACGCTTTCTTGAAGACAAGAAATACAAGCAAAAATCAACGTACAGACTTGTTTATAACCGAATCTTACTAATTGAATCCGGCGAAGGAGAAATAATTATTGACGACCAGATTTTTCAAATTTCATCTTCACAACTATTTTTAATCGCAAAAGGACAATTTATAAGTTTTAATGCTGAAACAAAATTTACTGGATACGAACTTAGTTTTGGCGATTGTTTTTGGGAAAGAACGCCTTCCAGCGCCAACAACTGTAAAGCTGTTTTGTTTAATAATGCTTCTGCCAATCAAACCATTCCGTTAAATCATCAGGACAATATTGAACTTATTTCAATTTTTAAATCTTTATGGTATGAATACCAAAAAGAGGAATACATCAATCAATTAGATGCTTTGGCTGCATATCTAAAAATTATAATGATTAAGATTGCAAACGTAAATCATTCCCTCTCAAAAGGCTTTGACAGCTACGAAAATCAAATCTATGCACAGTTTTTAGAATTAATCAGCAAGAACTATAAAACGTCTAGAGAAGTGGCAGATTATGCAGATCTTTTAGGAATTTCGGCACGAAAGCTAACAGATTTATGCAAACGCTGCAGTAACAGAGGCGCAAAAGAATTAATAAACGGACAAATTCTTGCCGAAGCCAAAAGAGCGTTGCAGTTTACTTCTAACCCAGTAAAAGAAATTGCTTTTCAGCTCAATTTTACGACCGCAGAGCAATTCAGCCATTTCTTTAAAAAGAATGCTCAGGTTTCTCCTCATGAATACAGATTACTTTTTTTAAATATTGGAAATTAAATCCTTAACAAAACTCGTGTAGTTTTTGACATGCGCTTAACGTAATTTGACATTCCTCAAACAAGTTTCTCACGATACCTTTGAAAAAAACAAATTATCATGTCAGTAAACAAACTAAAAACAGTTGCAGGAATAATTATTCCGGACAGTTCTATTGCACAGCAGGCTACAGAACTTTTATTAGAACACGGCACAGAATTTATCTACAACCATTCTTTGCGTGTATTTTTATTTTCTTCTTTAAACGGAAAAAGAAGACAACTTAAATATGATGAAGAATTATTGTATGTGGCTTCCGTTTTTCACGATTTGGGTTTAACGAAACATTACAGCAGTACAGATTTACGTTTTGAAGTAGACGGTGCCAATGCGGCGAGAGATTTCCTCAAAAGCCATAATTTACCAAAAGAGTCACTTCAATTGGTTTGGGATACCATTGCTCTACATACCACAATTGGTATTGCAGAACATAAAGAACCAGAAGTCGCCCTTATGTATTCTGGAGTTGGTCTGGATGTTATGGGTGAAGGCTATGAACATTTAAGCGATCAAAACAGAATTGAAATTCTGGACGCTTTTCCTCGTGATGATTTTAAGAACAAAATTATTCCAACTTTTTTCAGCGGATTTGAACACAAAACAGAAGCTACTTTTGGAAACATAAAAGCCGATGTCTGTGCTTACATGATTCCAAATTTTCATCGCAAAAACTTTTGCGACTGTATTTTGCATTCTCCATGGAAAGAGTAATAAATTAATTTACAAAATAGTAAGATGAGAATTTAGTAACTCATTCTCAAAATTGTATAAAATAAATAGCAGTAAAAAAATTTAATTTTAAGTTATGCTAATTGAAAAGTTAGATAAAGCTTAAACTATAAATTTAAACCTCTCTATTATGATTTTTGACGATTACTATTATATACCAGAAGAATCTACAGGCGACATGACTTCTTACGAAGAGCAGCTACTTTTAAATTATGATGATTATCTGCAAGGAAATCTTTCGAACACATTAACATCGCATAAACATTTCAATCTTGAACTGGATGATCTTGAAGATGAATTCCTTGATGATGATATGGAATCTGAATACGACGAAAATGACTGGGAAGAACTGGAGAATGAAGATGATTCTGAACCTGAAACTTTTTTAATGCAAAGCTGAAAGTGGATGCATAAATATTGGTAAAGGAGCCTTTGAAAATATTCATTAGCTCCTTTATCTTATAATTTAATTGGATTGATTTTATACTAATGAAGTTCCTCCATCAATAATTAAAGTCTGTCCTGTGCCATATTCCTGCTCCAATAAATAGACAAATGTTTTAGCAATATCTTCGGCCTCGCCTACTCTTTTTACAGGCAAAGCGTTTCCAATATTGGTATACATTTCATTTCTTTCATTTTCAGACATACCGCCCCAAAGTTCTGTTTTTACTACTCCAGGCGAAACAATATTAACTCTTATTGGTGCTAATTCCATTGCTAATGCTCTTGAAAAACCTTCCATAGCTGCACAAATACTGGCACCCAATGCCCAGCCTTTATTAGGTCTGTTGCTTGCAATTCCGCTGGTTAGTACAATTGAACCTGTAGAATTGATAAATGGCGCTGCATATTTTACGGCTGTAAAAGCGCCCCAATAACGAATATTAAAATAATTTTTAGCTGTTTCTAAAGCAGTATCTTCCACATTTGAAAGCATAATATTTTCACCCGCAGTAAAAATCAAATGATCAAACGGGCCAATTTTTTCAAAAAAACTTTTGACTTGCAATTCATCGGTCACATCAATAACTTGCCCAGATGCCTGAACTTTTATTTCCTGCAAAGCTTTGTTTATACGCTGTTGATTACTGGACGCAATTATTACATTTGCTCCTTTTTGTACGATTGATTTTGCTGTAGCCAAACCAATTCCGGCACTTCCTCCTATTATAACTACTTTTTTGCCTTTTAGATTTTCCATTGTTTCTTGTTTACTATTATTCACTATTTTTTAGTCGAACAAAAGTAGAAAGTCACTTACGGAATGGATTTAACAAATGTTAAAAAGGAAATTTAGAACGCATTCTTTTTAATTCTGCTTAAGGATTGTTTGGTAATGCCGAGATAAGAAGCAATATCAGTTTGGGATACTCTGGAGGCAATATTAGGTTGTCGCTCTATAAATTTTTGATAACGTGATGTTGCATCTGTACCAAGATAAAAATTGCGCAGTTCTACTTTATTAAGCAGCGCTTGTTGAAAAATAGTATCAAGCATTGGTTTAAAATAAGGCAAATCTTTAATCAAAGATTCTAATTTACTTCTTTCCAAAACAATTATTTCTGAGTCACAAGCAGCCTGAACGATATCTTGAGTTGCTATATTTTCGGTAAAACTTTTCAAAATAGTGCAAAAGTGATTTTCACCAAAAAAGAAATGGATAACATCATTTCCTTTATCACTAATACTCGCAATTTTCAATACACCATTACAGACAAAAAAGATTTCATTGGCAATTTTATTTTCTTCGATTAAAATCTCTCCTTCTTTTACAGATCTATATTCTAAATATTGCGCAATACTATTTTTATCTTCTAAAGAAATTTCATGAAAAAGATCTAAATGATTACAAAACTGCTCCAGCATATTATTACAATCTTCTTTTAGCATTTTCAGTATATTTTAACTTTATCAAAGTTAGAAAGATTAATCATCATTGATCAAAAAAAAAATCCAAATCCCAATCGTAAAATTGGAATTTGGATTTTTTATTATTTGGAATTTAAACTATTTAGTCCAAAATAAAACTTACACTAACATTTGCTGTAATTTCGATTTCACCAACTGCTAATGTTTCGTTTTCAGCTCCTGCATTATCAGCAGCCATTGACTTCATAGCTGCGTACATTGGCTGCGGGTGGTAAATTTGTGAGTTATCTGAAATAATATAAGCTTTACCTACTTTTTGACCTAAAACTGAAACGTAATCTTCTGCTTTTGCTTTAGCATCTTTCATCGCTAATTTTCTGGCTTCAGACTGTAATGATGTTAATTTAGAAGATTCAAAAGAAACTCTGTCAATACGATTAATTCCTTGTTGAACCAAACCTTCCATCAATTCATCATATTTAGATAAATCTTTTAAAACGATTTCTACAGTTTGTGTCGCATTGTAGCTTGTTTTCTTTTTCTCGTAATCGTATTGCGGATTAAGTGCAACTTGTTTTGTTTTGAAATCTGCAGTTGGAAGATTCATTTTTTTGATGAATTTTAAAACCGCATCCATTTTTTCGTCATTTTGCTTTTTGACATCTTTAGCATTATTCCCTTTTGTTTCAACCGTAGCTGAAATACAAACCTGATCAGGTGCTACTTTTACTTTTCCTTCCCCATTTACATTAATTTGAGGAATTTGTTTGGTTTCCTGGCCGTAAGACATAGTCATAAACATGATTGTTAAAAATAATACTAGTTTTCTCATTTCTGTGATATTTTAAGTTATTGATTAAAGCATTTCAAAAGTTATGCCAGCATTATAATTTTCCCAATTTAGCCATGCCGAAAAGAATCAAAATTGGGACTAAAAGTAAAACAACGATGAAAGTATTATCATAAACTAATAAAGGCTCTTTTATCAAAGTAATTAAGTATCCGCCAATTGCGCCTCCAAAATGCGCTGTATGTCCAATATTATCATTTTTAGCTTTCATTCCATAAATAGAATATAATAAATATAAAATTCCGAAAAGATAAGCGGGAATTGGAATTATACCAAAAATTCCAAGTGTCATATCAGGATGAAGTAAAATTGAAGAGTATAAAACCCCGGTCACGGCTCCTGAAGCTCCAACAGCACGATAGCTGTAATCATTTTTATGAAAGATCATGGTAAGAAGACTTCCGAAAATTAAACTTCCAAAATAAACCAGAACAAAAGAAAAAGTTCCCATCCAGTCTATAACCACTGGTGCAAACATCCAAAGTGTATACATATTAAAAACCAAATGTATAATATCTACATGCAAAAAACCAGACGAAAGCATTCTGATTTGTTCTCCTGCACGTATGCTCCCAACATGAAATTCGTATTTTCTAAAAAAATAAAGATCGTTAAAACCTTTATAACTAATCAGTACATTGGCCACTATAATTCCAATTAAAATGGTATTCATAAATAATATTTAATGTGAAGGGTAAAGATAAACAATATCAAACATAAGTTGATGAGAATCCAAAATATCGAGCTTATTC
Organism: Flavobacterium sp. FG68; assembly: GCF_057808895.1. Lineage (NCBI taxonomy): Bacteria > Pseudomonadati > Bacteroidota > Flavobacteriia > Flavobacteriales > Flavobacteriaceae > Flavobacterium > Flavobacterium sp. FG68. The sequence continues at coordinate 46,539 of NZ_JBMDIY010000012.1, read as the reverse complement.
ATTTTTACATTATATTTGTAGAAAAAAATTTTAGATGCAATTTATTGTTTATATAATAGCCTTCCCTTTACTTTGGCTAATCTCTATACTCCCATTTCGCTTATTTTATTTGTTTTCAGATTTTGTATACTTTTTAGTTTACAGAGTTATTAGATATCGTAAAAGTGTAGTACGCGAAAACCTGGCACTTACTTTTCCTCATTTAAGCAAAGCTGAAAGAAAAGTCATTGAGAAAAAATTTTATCACCATATGTGTGATATGTTTTTAGAGATGGTAAAAACATTGAGCATTACACCCGAAGAAATGGAAAAGCGATTCCATGTTACTAATATTGAATTAGTTCAGGATTATGCAAGACGAGGTAAAAGTGTAATTCTTGTTGCTTCACATTATGCAAGTTACGAATGGCTTTTAACCATTAATCCAAAACTGGGTTTTCAGGGAATTGCAGTATATAAAAAAATTGCTAATCCTTATTTTGATAAATTGATTAGAAAAATTCGTTCCAAATACAATACCGAATTAGTTGAAACAAGAAAAGCGATTCCAACAATGGCCCAAAACCAGCGTGACGGAAAACTAAGCATGTACGGACTAGCAAGTGATCAATCGCCTAAACTGGACAGAATTTTTCATTCGATGAAATTTATGGGTATTGAAGTTCCTGTACATACAGGAGCCGAAATGCTGGCAAAAAAATATGATTTAAGTGTAATAATGGTAAAAGTAAAAAAGGTTTCAAGAGGATATTATGAAGCCACATTTTTATCCATTGCTGATAATCCGCATGATTATAAAAATTTTGACATTACAGAGAAATACCTGAAAGAAGTAGAAAAACAAATTCTTGAAGCTCCTGAATTTTATCTATGGACACATAAAAGATGGAAACATCGCGTGGACAAATAATATACAAAAGAAAATCCAAAAAGTATCTATCGCTTTTTGGATTTTCTTTTTTAATGAAACCTGCAAATCTTCATCACAAGGTTTTTAAAGACTTTAAAATACATTTTGATGGGTTTTTGTAATATTTTTTTTTGACTTAAAAACTACACAAACCACATAAATTTGAAGTTAACTAAATCGAATAAAAAACCTTACCAAAATTTTAATCATGATTAAAAAGTTACTTTTTACATTTTTGTTAATAACCGTTTCGATTACAGCATTTGCCCAGAGTCCGAAACGCGGAATTGCTTATGGAAATAATTCAACGGCTGATTTATTAGCACTTAAACCGGGAATTTCCTGGTGGTACAATTGGGGATCACTTCCTGAAAATGACGTTAATGCCAATTATGCAACACTTGGAGTTGAATATGTCCCAATGATTTGGGGAAAATTAAGCGATGCTGAAGTACAAAATTTTATAAATAAAATTAAACCAGGTGCTAAATATTTATTAGCTTTTAACGAACCTAACTTTAATGATGGCGCTCGTTTAACTCCTCAGGAAGCTGTAAATGCATGGGTAAACGTAGAAAAAGTTGCTGCTGCAAAAAACTTAGAAATCGTAAGCGCATCACCGGCTTTTAATGGGCCTGATAATTATGGCGGTTACAGCAGTCCTACTGCATGGCACGATCAATTTTTTCTTTTGTGCCCTGATTGTAAAGTCGATTATATTGCTTTTCATACTTATGACAGTTCTGCTGGCGCCGTGATAGGCGTAACCGGACTTTTAAAAAACTACAACCGTCCAGTTTGGGTAACTGAATTTGCAAACAGAGTAATTCAGTCTGAAGCAGATAAAATTTCTTTTATGAAGCAAATCGTAAACAGTTTTGAAAACGATCCTGATATTTACAGATATTCATGGTTTACAGGCCGCGTTCCGGCTGATTGGACTGATATGCAGGAAGGACAATTATTAAGCCCTGCAAGCGGTGTTTTAAAACCAATCGGAACTGCTTATATCAATGAAAGTTTTACAGCAAAAAAAATGACAGTTCCGGGAAGAATTACTGCTAATAAACATTACAGAAGAAAAGGAACAGGGCTACAAAACACAACAGATTCCGGAACCGGACAAAATGTATGTTTTATAGACAGCGGCGACTGGAACGAATTTATGCTTAATGTTGCCAATGCAGGAACTTATAACTTAACGTTTAGAGTTGCTTCGCCAACTATTCCGGGGAAATTTGACATTTTAGTTAATGATGTTGTAGTAAAAACAGATGAAACGTTTCCTGTAACTGGTGGATATCAAACATATGCAGATAAAGTTGTAAACGGAGTTACATTGCCAAAAGGTGAGGTTTATTTAAAAATTAAGTTCAAATCAAATGATATGAATTTTAATTATATTGATGTAGCTTCAGGAAACTTAGGCGTAAATGATCCAAAAGCAGATAATGATTCTTTTACGATTTATCCAAATCCTATTAAAGTTGAGTCTACACTTCATATAAAATCTTTTACAACAGAACCTATATCTCTAAAAATAGTGGATATGAAAGGAAGTGTGTGTTTCTCTTCTAATGATTATTCTACAAACCAAGATATTAAGATTGGCGATAAATTAGCCACTGGAGTTTATATTGTAAATGTTTCTTATGGTTCAATTAACAAATCAATGAAAATTATAAAGAACTAAATTTAACTATAAAAAAGCGCCTTTCAAATAAATGAAAGGCGCTTTTTTATTTCTCATTGCAAAATTTATATTCCTGCAATTTCTTTTATTTCATCAATAATACGAAGTGCTAAAGTATCCGCTTCTTTTTGCGAAGGCGCTTCTGTATAAATTCGAATAATTGGTTCCGTATTCGATTTTCTTAAATGAACCCATTCATTAGCAAAATCAATTTTAACGCCGTCAATTGTCGAAATATCTTCGTTTTTATATTTCTCTGTCATAGCCGTTAAAATGGCATCAACATCAATTTGAGGAGTTAATTCGATTTTATTTTTGCTCATATAATATTCCGGATATGAAGCTCTCAATGCCGAAACTGCTATTTTTTTATTTGCTAAATGCGTTAAAAATAAAGCAACTCCCACCAAACTGTCACGTCCGTAATGCAATTCAGGATAAATAATTCCGCCGTTACCTTCACCGCCAATAATTGCATTATTCTTTTTCATTAATTCAACAACATTCACCTCTCCTACTGCACTTGCTTCATATTTTCCGTTATGTCCATTTGTAACGTCACGCAATGCACGTGACGAAGACATATTCGAAACTGTATTTCCCGGAGTTTTACTCAAAACATAATCTGCACAGGCAACTAATGTATATTCTTCACCAAACATTTCACCATCTTCACTGATAAAAGCCAAACGATCAACATCTGGATCAACAACAATTCCTAAATGCGCTTTTTCTTTTACAACTAATTCAGAAATATCGGTTAAATGCTCTTTTAAAGGTTCTGGATTGTGCGGAAAATGTCCATTTGGTTCGCAGTATAATTTTACCACTTCAACGCCCATTTGTTCTAATAAGTTTGGAATAATAATTCCGCCAGAAGAATTCACTCCATCAACAACAACTTTAAACTTAGCATCTTTTACAGCCTGAACATCAACTAAAGGCAAATTCAATACTTCATCAATATGAATATCCATATAAGCATCATTCAGTGTAATTTCTCCAAGATTATCAACATCAGAGAAATCAAAAGCTTCAGCTTCGGCAATTTCAAGAATTTTAGCACCATCATCTCCGCTTAAAAATTCTCCTTTTTCATTCAATAATTTCAAAGCATTCCATTGTTTTGGATTATGAGATGCCGTTAAAATAATTCCTCCATCTGCTTTTTCAAGAGGAACCGCAACTTCAACTGTAGGCGTTGTAGAAAGTCCCAAATCAATTACATTAATTCCTAAACCTATTAAAGTATTTACAACAAGATTATGAATCATAGGTCCCGAAATTCTAGCATCGCGGCCTATTACAACTGTTAGTTTTTCTTTTGAAGTATTATTTTTAAGAAAAGTTCCGTATGCCGATGCAAATTTTACAGCGTCAACAGGAGTCAGGTTATCTCCCACTTTTCCACCGATTGTTCCTCGTATTCCTGAAATCGATTTTATTAAAGTCATCTTTGTGAGTTATGGTTATTTTATTACAAATATAAAAAAGTTACTAAGCTTATGAGGTTCTACGAGGCTAAGTTTTTTTTCTACTTTAAATATTCAGGTAAAATCTCTGATTATTTTATCATAATTATCAAGGCTCTTAGATGATAAGATGCTAATGTTTTTTTAATACCTTAAATATTTAAGTAAAATAGTGACTATTTTATAACAAAATGATTTAAAAAAGTTTTTATACATTTACTAAAATAACTTAGTGACTGAGTAACTCAGAACCTTAGCAACTTTAAAAAAAATGAATTTCTTAGCCCATATATATCTTTCCGGTGATAACGATTTAATCAAAATTGGCAATTTTATGGCTGATGGCATTCGCGGAAAAAAGTTTGAGCATTTTCCGCAAGATGTTCAAAAAGGAATTCTTTTACATCGCTTTATAGACACTTATACAGACTCTCACGATATTTTTAGACAAAGCACCAGACGTCTTCACGAAAAATACCACCATTATTCCGGAGTAATTATAGATATTGTTTACGATCACTTTTTAGCCAAAAACTGGTCGAATTATTCCGATGAAAAATTAGAAGACTTCATCAATCGTTTTTACAATTCACTGCACGAAAACTATGCTGTTTTAACCGAAAAAACCCAAGGTTTAATGCCTTATATGATAGAAAGAAACTGGCTTTTAAGCTACAGAACAGTCGAAGGAATTCATCAAATTTTAACCCAGATGGACAGACGTTCGAGAAATGTTTCTAAAATGCAGTTTGCCAGTGAAGAATTAAAAGAATTTTATACAGAATTTGAACAGGAATTCACTCTTTTTTTTGAGGACATTCAACAACAAGCCAAACAAAAATTACTTTCCTTATAAACCTAACCATTTTATAAAATATGTTCTTGTTATGAAAAAAATTTCACTTCTTATTTATTTTATATCCTTTTACAATTTTGCACAACACACAGCCTCACCAACTGGTTTAACATCTTCAAAAGCAATGGTCGTTTCGGCTCGTGCTGAAGCTTCAAAAATTGGCGTAGAAATAATGAAAAAAGGCGGTAATGCATTTGACGCCATGGCCGCAACCGAACTGGCCCTTGCAGTTGCCTATCCATATGCCGGAAATCTTGGCGGCGGCGGATTTATGGTGTACAGAAAAGCAAACGGAGAAGTTGGAAGTTTAGATTATCGTGAAAAAGCACCGCTTGCCGCAACAAAAAATATGTTTCTGGACAAAGACGGAAATGTAATTCCCGGAAAAAGTACCGAAACTCCTTTAGCAATTGGTGTTCCCGGAACTATCGCCGGAGTTTTTGCCGTTCATAAAAAATTTGGTTCTCTGCCAATATCAGAAATTCTGAAACCAGTTATAGCACTTGCAGAAAAAGGTGTCGTTGTAACCCTAAAACAACAAAAGCAGCTTGAGAATTATCATGATGCCATTGTAAAAGCAAATGGGCCAACGACCTTAATGGCCGGAAAATTCAAAGAAGGCGATACAATCAAATATCCTGCGCTTGCCAGCACTCTTAAACGAATTTTAAAAGGCGGTAAAGATGAATTCTACAAAGGCAAAACTGCCCAAGTTTTAGTTGATTATCTGAAGAAAAAAGGCGGTATTATTACGCTTAAAGATTTAGCATCTTATGAAGCAAAGTGGAGAAATCCATTGCAGTTTGATTATAAAGATTTAAAAATTACTTCGATGGCTCCTCCTAGCAGCGGCGGTATTTGTCTGGCACAGATTCTAAAAATGATTTCTCCGTTTTATTTATCAAAAATGGGACACAATTCAGAGCAATCCATTCAGGTAATTGTGGAAGCAGAAAGAAGAGCTTACGCCGATAGAAGCCAATTTTTAGGAGATCCTGATTTTGTAAAAATTCCAATTAAAGGTCTTTTATCAGATTCTTATTTAAAAGAAAGAATGTCAAATTTTGATTCTGAAAAAGCTTCATTATCATCAGAAATAAAAGAAGGAAAAATTACGTATAACGAAAGTACTGAAACAACGCATTATTCTATTGTAGATCAATTTGGAAACGCCGTTTCTGCAACTACAACAATAAATGACGGTTTTGGATCTAAATATTATTGTGATGAATTAGGCTTTTTCTTAAACAACGAAATGGATGATTTTAGTGCAAAACCGGGATCACCAAATATGTTTGGATTAGTTGGAAACGAAGCAAACAGCATTGCTCCTCAAAAAAGAATGCTAAGCTCTATGACGCCGACAATTGTAGAGAAAAACGGGAAATTATTCATGGTTGTAGGTTCTCCCGGAGGTTCTACAATTATAACATCTGTATTGCAGACTATTTTGAATGTTTACGAATATAATTTAAGTATGCAGGCAGCAGTAAATGCACCACGCTTTCATCATCAATGGCTTCCGGATCTTATTACATTTGAGCCAAATACGTTCAATTATAATACCATTGAAAGTTTAAAAGCAAAAGGATATTTGATCAACGAAAAAACGACACCTGTAATTGGTAAAGTAGATGCTATTTTGGTTCTGCCGGATAATACTCTTGAAGGAGGTGCTGATTTTCGAGGTGATGACAAAGCTGCGGGATTTTAAAGCAAAAAGATTTTAGTAGAAAAATTTGACAAAATCGAATGTTTAAAGCTAAATTTGCATTCTCCGTAACTTTTTTAAAAATACAATGATAAAAAAACTTTTCCGAAGATTAGAAAGCATTATTGCTTTGGCTCAATCTATTTTGACACCAAAGCAATTCATTTTTTTATCCAGTGTTTTGGTCGGAATTTCGTGCGCGTTTGCAGTAATCATTTTAAAAACATTTGCACATAGCGTTTTTTCATTTGCAACTTACCTAAGCGGAATTTTAAAATTAGGTTTCATTAATAGTATCCTTCCTATAATTGGTATTGTACTAACTGTTTTAGTAGTGAAAAAAGTTTTAAACGGAACTATCCAAAAAGGGACTTCACAAATATTATATGCTGTTGCCAAAAAGGCAAGTATAATTCCGAAAAAGCAAATGTATGCGCAGATTGTCACAAGCTCTTTGACTGTAGGTTTAGGAGGATCAGCAGGTTTAGAAAGCCCAATTGTAATTACGGGAGCTGCTTTTGGTTCCAACTATGCACAAAATTATAAATTAGCTTACAAAGACAGAACTTTACTTATTGGCTGCGGGGTTGCGGCTGGAATTTCGGCAGCTTTTAATGCACCAATTGCCGGAGTTCTTTTTGCTATAGAAGTTCTTCTGGTCGATGTTAGTATTTCGGCTTTTACGCCAATTATGATTTCGGCAGCGACCGGAGCTTTGGTCTCGGCAATTGTATTAGACGAAAGCATTCTTTTATCTTTCAAAAAACAAGAAACTTTTGATTATCATAATATTCCCTTTTATGTAATTTTAGGTGTTTTAACAGGCGCAATTGCGGTTTATTACTCTAGAAATTTTCAAAAAGTAGAGCATTATTTTTCAGAACTAAAAATGGGTCCTTATAAAAAAGCCCTGATTGGTTCTTCGCTTTTGGCACTTCTTATTTTTATCTTCCCAACATTGTTTGGTGAAGGTTACGAAAGTATCAAAATCCTATCAGAAACTGATCCCGGGCAATTATTAGACAATACTTTATTTGCCAGCTGGAGAAACAATCAATGGGTTTTACTGCTTTTTGTGGGCTGTACCATGATGATAAAAGTATTTGCTTCGGGACTTACAATTGGAAGTGGTGGAAACGGTGGAAACTTTGCTCCTTCCCTATTTTTAGGTTCTTATCTGGGTTATTTCTTTTCTAAATTTATCATTCTGACTGGTTTAGCAAAACTACCAATAAGTAATTTTACAATGGTTGGAATGGCCGGAATCCTGAGCGGATTATTTCATGCGCCGCTTACCGCGATTTTCCTTATTGCAGAAATTACCGGAGGTTATGGATTGATGATTCCGCTTATGATTGTTTCATCAATTAGTTTTGCGATTTCAAAACGTTTTGAAAAATATTCGCTTGATGTAAAAAATCTGGCTAAAAAAGGACATGCTTTTACCAGCAATAAAGATTCTAATATTTTATCGACTTTAGATATCGACACAATAATCCAAACCGATTATTTAACGGTTTCTCCAGAAGAACATTTAAGCAAATTAGTAGATCTTATTTCGCACTCCAATCAGGTAATTTTTGCTGTTGTAGATAATGAAAGAGAACTTGTTGGTGTTGTACATTTTAATGATATCAGAGAAATTATTTTTAATGCGTACCGCGTAAAATATACTTTGATCAAAGATGTGATGAAAACTCCGCCGGCTACAATTTCTTCAAATGACAGTATGGAGATTGTAATGACCAAATTCGAAAGATCTAAAACTGCTTTTCTTCCCGTTTTACGAAATGAAAAATATTTCGGTATGATTTCAAAGTCTATTGCACTTGAAGCTTATAGAATGAAACTTCGTTCCATGACAATAGAATAAGCTTAATATCGGATAAGTTAAAAATTTGCAGTATCCGATATTAAGAAGTACTTTTGTAGGATTATGTGGAACATTGACTTAACATACAGAGAAGAATTTCAATCAACATTTGATCGATTGTACCAAAAAAGGCTTGATTTGCAAAACAGCAGACCATTGCCCAACATCGCTTTACACAAAATTCGCGAAAGCCTATCACTCGAATGGACCTACAATTCAAACAGTATTGAAGGAAACACAATGAGTTTGCGCGAAACCCAAATGGTAATTCAGGAAGGAATCACCATAAAAGGAAAATCGCTTCGGGAACATTTTGAAACACATAATCACGATAAAGCAATTGATTATTTATATTCAATTGTAGATGATACTTACAAACTTCGAAGTATTGATATTCTTTCCATTCATGGTTTAGTTTTACGTTCTATTGAAGATGATTTTGCAGGTCGTTTACGAAATGGCGGCGTTCGAATTTCGGGAGCTAATTTTATGCCTCCAAACGCTAATAAAGTTTCAGATCTTCTTGATGAATTAATCGATTTTGTCAATACAAATCCTTTAGGTTTAAACGATATAGAACTCGCAACAATTTATCATCATAAATTAGTCTGGATACATCCATTTTTTGATGGAAACGGGCGTACCGTTCGTTTAAGTATGAATTTGTTATTAATGCGCTGTGGTTTTCCGCCAGCAATTGTCCTTAAAAACGATAGAAAGAAATATTACGAAGCACTAAATCAGGCAAACAATGGCAATTATCAAAAACTAACCCTTTTAATGTGTCAGGCACTAGAACGAACGCTAAATATATATTTAACCGCAATGCCGGGAAGCAGTTATGATTATCAACCTATCATAAATATTGTAAGCGAGCCAGAAGCCACTTATGGTCAGGAATATGTAAGTTTATTGGCTCGAACAGGTAAAATTGACGCTTATAAAGAAGGCCGAAATTGGTACACAACCAAAGAAGCCATCGAAGAATATATGGCAACAAGAAAAAGAAAACGCTAGTTTAGGCTAGCGTTATTTTGTTACAATTTTTAACATAAACTTCTATACTCTAGTACTAAAAGAACAAATCAAAGTGGTAACTTTGCGTTTTGCTCAAATTTATGCTAGATAAAGACAATACTATTGAAGTTCTTGGCGCAAGAGTTCATAATCTAAAAAATATCGATATTTCTATTCCGCGTGAAAAACTTGTTGTTATAACAGGTCTTTCGGGTTCGGGAAAATCATCATTAGCGTTTGATACGATTTATGCTGAAGGTCAGCGTCGTTATGTAGAAACTTTTTCTGCATATGCGAGGCAGTTCCTTGGCGGGTTAGAACGTCCTGATGTTGATAAAATCGACGGACTTTCACCGGTTATCGCAATTGAACAAAAAACTACCAGTAAAAGTCCGCGTTCAACTGTGGGAACTATTACTGAAATATACGATTTCCTTCGACTTTTATATGCTCGTGGTGCTGACGCTTACAGTTACAACACCGGAGAAAAAATGGTTTCCTATTCTGATGAGCAAATTAAAGATTTGATTATTCAGGATTATAATAGTAAACGCATTAATATTCTGGCTCCGGTAATTAAAGCCAGGAAGGGTCATTATGCCGAATTATTCCAGCAAATTACCAAACAAGGATTTTTGAAAGTCCGTGTAAATGGTGAAGTTCAGGATTTAGTTGCTGGAATGAAACTGGATCGTTACAAAACTCACGACATTGAAATTGTAGTCGACAGAATGTTGATTGAAAATACCGAAGACAATCAAAAACGATTGGCTGAAAGTATTAATACAGCCATGCATCATGGCGAAAACGTATTAATGATTTTAGATCAGGACACAAACGAAGTTCGTTATTTCAGTAGAAATTTAATGTGTCCAACAACCGGAATTTCGTATCAAAATCCAGAACCGAATTTATTTTCTTTCAACTCTCCAAAAGGCGCTTGTCCGCATTGTAACGGATTAGGAACGGTTCACGAAATCAATGTAAAAAAGATCATTCCAAATCCGAAATTATCAATTAAAAGCGGTGGATTTGCTCCGCTTGGCGAATATAAATCTTCGTGGATTTTTAAGCAGTTAGAAACTATTGGAGAAAAATTCGGATTTAAGATTACAGATCCAATTGAGAAAATTCCGGAAGAAGCTATGCAAATGATTTTGTATGGAGGAAAAGATAAATTTGCTATCAACTCAAAAGATCTTGGCGTAACAAGAGAATATAAAATTGATTTTGAAGGAATTTCAAACTTCATCAAAAATCAATATGACGAAAGCGCAACAACAAGCATAAAACGCTGGGCAAAAGATTTCATGGATGAAATTAACTGTCCGGTTTGCGAAGGTTCACGTCTTAAAAAAGAAGCTTTATTTTTCAGGGTTAATGAAAAAAATATCACCGAATTATGTGATATGGATATTTCAGATTTAACGGCTTGGTTTCAGGATTTGAATAAGCATTTAACTGAGAAACAGCTTTTAATTGCTTCTGAAGTTGTAAAAGAAATCAAAGATCGTTTGAACTTTTTAATGAATGTTGGTTTAAATTATCTGGCTTTAAGCCGAAGTTCAAAATCACTTTCGGGCGGTGAAGCGCAGCGAATTCGATTAGCCACACAAATTGGTTCACAGCTGGTTGGTGTTTTATATATTTTGGATGAACCGAGTATTGGTTTACACCAAAGAGACAATGAAAAGCTGATCAAATCTCTGGAACAATTACGTGATATTGGAAACTCGGTTATTGTGGTTGAACACGACAAAGACATGATTGAAACCGCTGATTATGTAATTGATATTGGTCCAAAAGCCGGAAAATACGGGGGAGAAATCATCAGCATTGGAACTCCGGCAGAAACTTTAAAATCGAACACAATTACCGCTCAATATTTGAATGGTAAAATGAAATTAGAGATTCCGAAAGAGCGACGAAAAGGAAACGGAAAGTTTTTAAAATTAACCGGAGCAACAGGAAATAACCTGAAAAATGTTTCGATAGAACTACCTTTAGGACAATTAATCTGTGTTACAGGAGTTTCAGGAAGTGGAAAATCAACATTGATTAACGAAACGCTCTACCCTATTTTGAACGCTTATTATTTTAATGGTGTAAAAAAACCACAGCCTTATAAAAAGATTGAAGGTTTAGAACATATTGACAAAGTAATTGATATTGATCAAAGTCCGATTGGAAGAACACCGCGTTCAAATCCAGCGACTTATACCGAAGTTTTTACTGAAATCAGAAACTTATTTACCATGACTTCTGAAAGTATGATCCGTGGTTATAAAGCCGGACGTTTCAGCTTCAATGTAAAAGGCGGACGCTGCGAAACCTGCGAAGGTTCTGGGGTAAGAACTATCGAAATGAACTTTTTACCAGATGTTTATGTGGAATGCGAAACTTGTCAGGGAAAACGTTTTAACAGAGAAACGCTCGAAATTCGATATAAAGGAAAATCAATTTCGGATGTTTTGGACATGACTGTTGATGAAGCGGTTCCGTTTTTTGAAAACATTCCGAAAATTCACAGAAAAGTAAAAACAATTCAGGATGTTGGTTTAGGTTATATTACGCTTGGTCAGCAAAGTACAACACTTTCTGGAGGTGAAGCGCAGCGTATCAAACTGGCTGGAGAATTATCTAAAAAAGATACTGGTAATACTTTCTATATTTTAGACGAACCTACAACTGGATTACACTTTGAAGATATTCGCGTTTTAATGGATGTTATCAATAAACTGGTTGATAAAGGAAATACAATCTTGGTTATCGAACATAATATGGACGTTATTAAACTTGCCGATTATATTATTGATATCGGTCCTGAAGGCGGAAAAGGCGGCGGACAATTAATCGCAAAAGGAACTCCTGAAGAAGTAGCGAAAAATAAAAAAAGTTATACGGCTAAGTTTTTGAAAAAAGAACTGGAATAAACATATTGTTATTAATGGGATGATTTAAAATCCGTTGTGTAAAATCAATAACGGATTAAAATCCATTATATCGAAATCTCTAACGGATTAAAATCCATTATATTGAAACCTCTAACGGATTGAAATCCGTTTCTACAATATGTACCGTTCCTTCGGAACTCTATTGTTGGGGCAAATCGACATTTTCAACGGATTAAAATCCGTTGCTACCGATATTTCGCTCCTACGGAACTTTTTATTAAAAAACTTAAAAACAAAATCATTTCAGGAATTATGGAAGATGATATTGAAATTCCTATTGAGCATCAAAAAATAGTTCTGAGTAGAATTGAAGCTAGTAAAGCTTCACCCAAAAGAATGTTAGATTGGGATGAAGTTTCAGAGAAAATAATCCAAACATAAATAACTTAAATCTACCGAAATCTCCATGAATTATAATTTAGTTCCGTAGGAACCAAATATCGGTAGCAACGGATTTTAATCCGTTGAAAATACGGACGCGTCCCAACAATAGAGTTCCGAAGGAACGGTACATATTGTAGAAACGGATTTCAATCCGTTAGTTTTTTTTGACACAACGGATTTCAATCATAAATTCAATTCCAACAAAACTATTCCTATTTACGCATCATTTTTAATCTCTTGATTATTAATCTTCAAGCAAAATAACTAACAAAGAAATGTTACATTTCAATTAATAAATCTACATTTTTATAACAATTCTTAAAAAAAGCACTAATTTAGTACGCCCTTTTTGTCAACGCTTTTTCATTTTGACGAAAAGACTAAGATATAATCTATGAATCTAAAAGACAAATTCAGTAATGTTGAGCAATATTTTTCGCCTAAAATAATTGACGAAGTAAATGATCAATATATTAAAGTGGCTAAAATAAAAGGTCAGGAAGTTCCGTGGCACAATCATGAAAATGAAGATGAATTATTTTATATTGTCGATGGCGAACTTTTAATGGAAATTGAAAATGAACCAGCAGTTACGATGAAAAAAGGTGATTTGTTTGTGGTAAAAAAAGGAGTAAATCATAGAGTTTCGTCGGCAGAAGAATGTTTGATAATGCTGATAGAATCTAAAACTACAGAACATACCGGAAAGGTAAAAAGCAACATTACAAAATCAATTGAAGAACAAACGTATTAATAAAGAATTCTTCGAATAAACCAATTGTTTAATTGAAACCTAATGCCCTAGCCCTGATGGGAACGGCATCTTTTTGTGGCGGGGTTCGCCACAAAAAATATAGTGGACAGCAGGATTAGCTCCTTCCTTCGACTACGCTCAGGATGACATAAAAGAAACAGCTTAATAAAATATAAATAATTAAAATACCTAAAATGAGATTAGAAGATTTTGATAATGATGAGGATAAAGTAATCCAGGACAGTTTAAAACAGAAAACCTGGAATGAAATTAGAACAAATGACAGCTGGGCGATTTTTAAAATCATGTCCGAATTTGTAAATGGTTACGAAAGCATGGGGCGTATTGGTCCGTGTGTATCTATTTTTGGTTCGGCGAGAACAAAACCAGATGACAAATATTATTTACTTGCAGAAAAAATTGCTTTTAAAATTAGTAAAGCTGGTTATGGTGTAATTACGGGAGGAGGCCCGGGAATTATGGAAGCCGGAAATAAAGGTGCGCATTTAGGCGGCGGAACTTCGGTTGGTTTAAACATCGAACTGCCTTTTGAACAGCATTTTAACCCTTATATCGATCACGATAAAAACCTGAATTTCGATTATTTCTTTGTGAGAAAAGTTATGTTCGTTAAATATTCACAAGGTTTTGTGGTTATGCCGGGAGGTTTTGGAACGCTTGACGAAATGTTTGAAGCGATCACTTTGATTCAGACTAAAAAAATTGGAAAATTCCCAATTATTTTGGTTGGAGTTGAGTTCTGGTCTGGTTTATTGGATTGGGTAAAAACAGTTTTGGTAGAAAAAATGCAAACTGTAAGTCCTGAAGATTTGAACTTATTCAAAATCGTTGATACTGAAGATGAAGTTGTTGATGTTTTAGATAAATTCTACAAGAAATACGACTTAAGTCCGAATTTCTAAAATATTTGTAGGGTAAATAAATTTTGTAAGATTAAGTATTCTTAAAAAAATCTGCACTTATTTTACCTATAAGGTTAAATTTACACCTATAACGATATAAAAATTGAAAGCTGTTTTTTAAAACAGCTTTTTTTATGCTATTTTTACATAAAGCCATGAATAAATTTATGCACGAAATTTTAGATATATTTATAATTTTTACGCCAATTCTTGAAATCAATATATAAAATTGTAATTCTCATTTTTGTTTTATTTAGTTCAATAAAACAGTATGCACAACATCAGTCTAAGATGGAAGTGGCGGTTAATGTTGAGCTAAAAACGCTGAATGTAAAACAGGATATTACGTATTTTAATACTTCAAATGATACATTGGTTTCAATTGTTTTGAACGATTGGAATAATGCTTTTGCAGACAAAAACACACCTTTGGCAAGACGATTTTCTGATGAGTTTTATCGTGGTTTTCATTTGGCAAAAGCCATTGAAAGAGGAAATACGACCATTTTAAATCTAACAGATTCGGGTTTTACGGCGCTTGAATGGGAAAGAACAGATAAAAACCCAGATTTTATTGTGGTTAAACTAAACCAAAAATTATTTCCGGGTGAACAAATTACATTGCATATCAATTATATTTCGAAAATTCCGAGTGACAAATTCACGCATTATGGATTTAATCAAAACGGAATGAATTTGAAAAATTGGTTTTTAAATCCTGCTCGTTTTGAAAATCATCGTTTTATAAGATATAACAACTTTAATCTTGACGATATTGCAAATGCGGTTGTTGATCATGAAGTTGAAATAAAAATCCCGAATGATTATTCGATTACGACAGATTTAAATTCGGTTTCAAAAGATATTTCAAATTCGGCATTTACCAATTATTCTTTCTCGGGAAAAAACAGATCTGACTTTAATTTATTTATTGAGAAACAAAATAATTTTAAGAGTTATGATAATGGAACAATCGAAGTTCTTTCTGATTTAAAAAATAAAAAAATCAGCGAGGTTCAAAAAGCGATTATAATTGATAGAGTTGCTGCATTTGCAAATGAATTTCTTGGTAAATATCCTAATGAAAAAATTACGGTTTCGCAGGCAGATTATGAGCGAAATCCTTTTTATGGCTTAAATCAGCTGCCTTCTTTTATCAGTCCGTTTTCTGATGAATTTATGTTTGAAGTAACATTCTTCAAAACTTATTTGAACAATTATTTGAAGAATTCACTTCGTCTTGATCCTCGAAAAGACAATTGGGTCTATGACGGAATCCAGATTTATGCCATGATGAAGTATATGGAAGAAAATCATCTGGATGAAAAAATGCTGGGAAGACTTTCGAAAATGAAACTTTTTAAAAGTTACAATATTACCAACCTGACTTTTAATGAGCAGTACAGTTATTATTATATGCTGATGGCTCGTAAAAATCTGGATCAGCCGCTTGGAGATCCAAAAAATACGCTGATAAAATTTAATGAACAAATTGCAAGTAAATACCGCGCGGGTTTAAGTTTGAGTTATCTTGATGATTATTTGAACCATAATATTGTTCTGGAGAGTATTCAGGAATTTTATAATCTGAATAAAACGAAGCAGACAAATCGTTATGATTTTGAAAAAATCCTGACTGAAAAAAGCCCAAAAAATATCGACTGGTTTTTTAGAACGATAATCGATTCACGTGAAATTATTGACTATAAATTTACGCATGTTTCTAAAACGGCAGACAGTATACAATTCTCTATAAAAAATAAAACTGATATTTATGCTCCAATTCCTATTTATGGTTTGAAGAAAAATGAAGTTGTTTTTAAAGAATGGATTGAACCTAAAAAAGCAGATTCTGTTTATCAGTTTGACCGAAAAAATGCTGATAAATTAGTTATCAATTACGATAATGAAGTTCCTGAATTCAACCAGAGAAACAACTGGAAATCATTAAAAAGTCTGGTAATAACTAATCGTCCTATAAAATTTAATTTTGCAAAAGATCTTGAAGATCCTTATTACAACCAGATTTTATATATTCCGACATTGACATATAATTATTATGACGGATTAACACCAGGAATTCGTTTTCATAATAAAACGATATTAGATAAACCTTTTACTTTTGATATTAATCCGGCCTATTCCATAAAAGCGGGAACAATTTCTGGTTCATCTGCTTTTTCTTTGAATCAGTTTTACCGAAACAGTACTTTATATAATGTACGCTATTCTATAAGTCAGAACTATTTTCATTATGCGCCAGACGCTACTTATCTGCGATTAAATCCTATGGTGCAGCTGCGTATTCGCGAAGAAAATTTTAGGGACAATAGAAAACAGCTTATTTTGTTTCGTCAGGTAATTGTAAACAGAGAAGCAAGCGCATTTATTACAGACAATTCTAAACCTAATTATTCTGTTTTTGACGCCCGTTATGTAAACACAAAAACAGAACTGGTTAATCATTTCAATTTTATGACTGATATTCAGTTTGGCGGAGGCTTTGGAAAAGTTTCTGGAGAAGTTGAATACAGAAGGTTATTTGAAAATAATCGCAAAATAAATTTAAGATTGTTTGCCGGAAGTTTCTTGTATAATAAAACAAATACTGATTATTTTAGTTTTGGTTTAGATAAGCCTACAGATTATTTATTTGACTATAATATTTTGGGAAGATCTGAAACTAGTGGGATTTTCAGTCAGCAATATGTAATTGCCGAGGGAGGTTTTAAATCAAAAATAGATCCTTCATTTGGTAATCAATGGATGACAACTTTAAACGCCAGTTATGCTTTATGGGACTGGGTTGAAGTTTATGGCGATGTTGGACTTTTGAAAAATAAACATCAAGATGCCTTTTTTGCATATGACAGCGGAGTGCGGTTAAATCTTGTTCCAGACTACTTTGAACTTTATTTTCCTGTCTATTCGAATAACGGGTGGGAAATTTCTCAAAAGAATTACAACGAAAAAATCAGATTTGTTATTACTTTGTCACCAAAAGCATTAGTCACTCTTTTTACCCGAAAATGGTTTTAATTAAATAAATTTTAATCAAAAACATAAATTATTATCACAAAAAAGATAAAAATCATAAAAATAACACAATTAAAGTGCGTAGTTTTCTGTTTTTAAATACAAATAATTAAATTATATTTATTTTAAAGAATTATGATTATTGATTGTTTTTAAGTAATTTCGCAGTCTTAACATGACCCACAAGATTATGATAACAGAAAAAAGCAATACTACTTTAACTTTTGAAGATTTCAAAACAGAGGTATTGAACGACTACAGAATTGCAGTAACTAGCCGTGAGTGTAGTCTTTTAGGTCGTAAAGAAGTATTGACAGGAAAAGCCAAATTTGGAATATTTGGTGACGGAAAAGAAGTACCGCAGCTTGCAATGGCTAAAGCCTTTAAAAATGGGGATTTCCGCTCTGGTTATTATCGCGATCAGACTTTTATGATGGCGATTGGCGAATTAACTCCTAAGCAGTTTTTCGCAGGCTTATACGGTCATACTGATTTAGCTCATGATCCAATGTCTGCCGGAAGGCAAATGGGCGGGCACTTTGTAACGCACAGTTTAAACGAAGACGGATCGTGGAAAGACTTAACAAAACAAAAAAATTCAAGCTCAGACATATCGCCTACAGCAGGACAAATGCCAAGATTATTGGGATTAGCTCAGGCTTCTAAAATTTACAGAAACGTTAATGGAATCACCATTAAAGATAAATTTTCTGTAGATGGAAATGAAGTTGCCTGGGGAACAATAGGAAACGCAAGTACGTCTGAAGGTTTGTTTTTTGAAACTATAAATGCTGCCGGAGTTTTACAAGTTCCGATGGTAATGAGTGTTTGGGATGATGAATACGGAATCTCGGTTCACGCCAAACACCAAACTACAAAAGAAAACATTTCTGAAATCCTAAAAGGATATCAAAGAGATGAAGATTCTAAAGGTTATGAAATTTTTAGAGTAAAAGGATGGGATTATGCAGAGTTGGTTTCGACCTACGAAAGAGCGGGTGCAATTGCACGTGAAGAGCATATTCCGGTTTTAATTCACGTAAACGAATTAACACAGCCGCAAGGCCACTCTACTTCTGGTTCTCACGAACGTTATAAAAATGCCGAAAGATTAGCCTGGGAAAGAGATTTTGACTGTATTCGTCAAATGCGTTTATGGATGATTGCTATTAATATTGCATCTCCGGAAGAATTAGCAGAACTTGATTTTGAATTAAAGAAAGAAGTTCTTGAAGCTAAAAAAGAAGCGTGGAATGATTTTATCAATCCGATTATCGAAGATCAAAAAAATCTTTTGGATTTATTAGAGCAAATTGCAGAAGCAAGCATTAATCATAAAGATAGAATCAGAAAATATATTTCAGAATTAAGTGCGATAAAAGCGCCTTTAAAGAAAGAAATTCTGGTTTACGCAAGAAAGATTCTTCGTTTTATAGAAGTTCCAAACAGTAAAGTTCTTCTATCAAACTGGATTACAAATTTTATTGGAGAGACTCAGGGAAAATTCAGCAGTAACCTGCATTCAGAATCGGCACAAAATGTATTTTCTGTAGAAAAAGTACTTCCTGAATATGCCGAAAATGCAAAACCGGATTTAGACGGAAGAATGATCCTTCGTGATAATTTCGACGCTTTATTCAGCAAATATCCTGAAACTTTGATTTTTGGAGAAGATGTTGGAAACATTGGCGACGTAAATCAAGGTCTTGAAGGCATGCAGGAAAAATACGGAGAACTTCGTGTTGCCGATGTCGGGATTCGTGAAGCGACTATTATTGGTCAGGGAATTGGAATGGCATTGAGAGGTTTACGCCCTATTGCTGAAATTCAATATCTTGATTATTTATTGTATGCGATTCAAATCATGAGTGATGATTTAGCTACTTTACAATACAGAACTGTTGGAAAACAAAAAGCACCATTAATTATCAGAACTCGCGGGCACCGTTTAGAAGGTATCTGGCATTCTGGTTCTCCAATGGGAATGATTATAAATGCAATTCGCGGAATCCACGTTTTGGTTCCAAGAGATATGACTCAGGCTGCAGGATTTTATAATACTCTTTTAGAGTGCGACGAACCTGCCTTAGTTATTGAATGTTTGAACGGTTACCGTTTAAAAGAAAAAACGCCTTTAAACTTTGGTGAATTTAAAACGCCAATTGGTGTTGTTGAAACATTAAAAGAAGGTGCCGATATTACTTTAGTTTCTTACGGATCAACTTTAAGATTGGTTCAACAAGCCGCTGAGGAATTATTAGTTTTAGGAATTGACTGCGAAATTATTGATATTCAGTCTTTACTTCCGTTTGATATTAATAAAGATATTGTGAAAAGTGTCGCTAAAACAAATCGCCTTTTAGTAATTGACGAAGATGTTCCGGGCGGAGCTTCGGCTTACATTTTACAACAGATTCTGGAAGAACAAGATGCTTACAAATATCTTGACAGCAAACCACAAACACTTGCTGCAAAAGCGCACAGACCAGCTTATGGAACTGACGGCGATTATTTCTCTAAACCTTCTGCAGAAGATATTTTCGAGAAAATTTACAGCATGATGAATGAAGTTAATCCTTCTAAATTTCCTAGTTTATACTAAGGATTTAGAATGTTTTAGATAATAAAAAAAGCTCCAATATTTTGGAGCTTTTTTTATGTTTTTACCCAAACTGACCACACTGTTTTGTCATTTCGACGAAGGAGAAATCTCCGCGAGAAACTCCGCAATTTTAATCAATCTTTGTCGAGCTACTTACGGAGATTTCTCCTTCGTCGAAATGACAAGATTATGGATATTTAAATTACCAAATTAATTAAATATCTCTCAACATGGCTCTGGCTCTTTCTAAATCCTCTGCCGTATCAATCCCAATTCCAACATGCGTTGTTTCAACCATTTTTATGCGTTTTCCGAACTCTAAATATCTTAACTGCTCCAATTTCTCAGAAGCTTCCAAAGATTTCATAGGAAGACTGTAAAAATCCAATAAAGCTTGTTTTCTAAAAGCATAAATCCCGATGTGCTGAAAATAACGAACTCCAGCTGCTGCATCTCTCGGATACGGAATTACAGATCTTGAAAAATACAAGGCAAATTGCGATTGATCAACCACCACTTTTACATTATTCGGATTATTGATTTCGTCTTCATTTGTGATTTCTCGCATTAACGAAGCCAAATCAATCTTTTTATCTTCATCATTTTTAAAAACCGATAAAACCTGTTCTAAAGGCCCTGCTTCTGTAAAAGGTTCATCGCCTTGTACATTTACTACAATATCAACATCAATATTCGCAACAGCTTCGGCAATTCGGTCACTTCCGGATTCATGTTCTTTGATGCTCATTATGGCTTTTCCGCCGTTAGAAACAATTTCGTCAAAAATTAAATCAGAATCGGTTACAACAAAAACATCGTCGAATAAATTTGTTGAAACCGCAGCTTCGTATGTTCTTAAAATTACTGTTTTACCTCCTAAATCCTGCATTAGTTTTGCAGGAAAACGTGTTGATGCGTATCGCGCCGGAATTACCGCTATTATTTTCATTTTTTATGTCATTGCGAGGAACGAAGCAATCTCATCCTCATTATTAATTTATATTTTATAATATTTTTACCGAAGTCATACTCAATGAACCAGCCAACAATTTATCATTAAACAAGTTCAATTCTTCTGATTTTTCTTTTAAACCTAAAGTATACAGCAAAGGTATATAATGATCTGGAGTTGGAATTGCAATTTGAACTGCTTTACTCATTTTTTCGTACTCGATTAACGGCTGAAAATTTCCATCCAATAAATAATTATTTACGGTTTCTCTGGCTTCAATTGCCCAATCGTAACCGTAATTATCTTTATCAAAATTTCTGAAATCAACTAAACGAAGATTATGCACAATATTACCGCTGCCAATAATCAAAACTCCTTTATGACGCAGCGATTGTAATTTCTGAGCCAGTTCAAAATGATATTGTCCTGATTTAGTATAATCAATACTTAACTGAATTACGGGAACATTTGCTTCTGGATATAAATGTTTAATTACACTCCACGCACCATGATCTAAACCCCAATGTTCATCTAAATCTACCTGAACGGGATCTAATATTTTTTGAGTTTCTAATGCCAGTTCGGGACTTCCTTTTGCGGGATACTGCACATCAAAAAGTGCTTGCGGAAATCCTCCAAAATCGTGAATGGTTCTCGGCATTTCCATTGAAGTTACTTTTGTACCTTTTGTAAACCAATGTGCCGAAATACACAAAATCGCATTAGGCTGCGGTAATGTTTTTGCCAGATTTCGAAAACCAGCCACAAACTGATTTTCTTCAATAGCATTCATTGGGCTGCCGTGTCCTAAAAACAAAACCGGCATTTTATCTGTATTCGAAAACGTAGACGAAATCGAATGTAAGTCGTTTAGTGTTGTCATTTTCTAAAGTTTTTTTTCGCCACGACCCGAGCGATAGCGAACAGGCGAAGCAATTTCACGAATTAGCACGAATTATTTTTTCTTGCCACAGATTAAAAGGATTAAAAAGATTTTTAAGTTTGCTTTTAAAATCAGTGAGAATCTTTTTAATCTGTGGCAAAAAAACTATTCCTCAAAACTCTCGTCTTTAAATCCTATCAAATATAATTTATTTTTGGCACGCGTCATTGCTGTGTAAAGCCATCTTATATAATCATGATCGATTCCGTTTGGTAAATACGGCTGTTCTACAAAAACCGTATTCCATTGTCCACCCTGCGATTTATGACACGTTATGGCGTACGAGAATTTAACCTGTAAACCATTAAAATATTCGTTTTCTTTTACCTTTTGAAATTTCTTATATTTTGTCGATTCATCTTCATAATCTTTCATTACTTCTTCATACAAACGATTTGATTCTTCGTAGGTTAATGATGGAGATTCACTTTTTATTGTATCTAAAATCAATACCGTTTCAAAAGGTTTTTGATCCGGATAATCGACCATTCTTATTTTAACTCTTGCAAAAGTAAAACCGTACAATTCTTTAATCCCGAACATTTCCAAAACCTCAATAATATCACCATTGGCAATAAACCCGGCTTCATCAGTTTCTTTAAGCCAGAAATAATTGTTCTTTACAACCATTAAAAAATCGCCTACAGAAAGCTCGCTTTCTTTAAACAAAATTCGGGTTCTAATTTGTTCGTTGTATTGATTTGCCCTTTTATTGGAACGGACGATAAAAGCCGTATCTTCAATACTATAATTGCTGTAAGCTGTATTTATCGCATCCTGAATATCATATCCATCGGTTAACCGAACAATATCTTTAAACTTTTTCACATTGAATTTAAACTCCGTAATAAAACTTTCTTTCAAAAGTTCACGTAATTCAGTTGCATTAAATAAAATTCCCGAACTTTCTTCCTGACGCATCACTTCGTCCAATTCAATATGTTCGATTTCTTTATCATAATGCACGCCTAAAGTATGCGTATCTAAAGCCGGGCTAATGTCTAAATTTACCGGAGGAAGCTGCGCTGTATCTCCTAAAAGAATCATTTTGCAATTCGTTCCAGAATACACATAATTAATCAAATCATCCAGAAGTGAACCGCTGTCTAAAGTACTGTCGGAGATCATCGAAGCCTCATCGACTATAAAAATCGTGTTTTTATGTTTGTTAACTTGTCTGGTAAAAGCCACTCCTCCACCCGATGATTTTTTAGGAAAATAGATCTTCTTATGAATCGTAAAAGCCGATGTATTGGAATAATTCGCTATTACTTTTGCCGCGCGTCCGGTTGGTGCGAGCAGAACAAACTTTTTATTAATATCGCCCAGATTGTTTACGATTGTCGAAATCACCGTTGTTTTTCCGGTTCCGGCATATCCTTTTAGTACAAAAATGGTGTTGTTTGCTGGTTCGGTCAAAAAAATGGCGATTTTTTGAAAAAAAATATCCTGTTTATAAGTAGGTGCAAAAGGAAATCTTTTTTGCAAAACGCCGTAAAACGATGCTGAATTCATAAGGTAAATTTGAAACACAAAGTTCGTCTTTTTAAATGGCAAAGTCAATAATATAAAACCATATAAGTGATATAAGTAAATTTAAGTTTTAAACTAAGCGTTCTAACTTTTTGAATTCACATAACTTATATGTCCTAAAAAAATCAAAACAAACATCCAGTAAGCTTAAATTACTTATATCACTTATATGGTTTAAAAATATAACGCAACGATAATGCTCTGCTAACCTTCTTGTAATATTGTTTTTTAAAATTGCAATTATATTAGTTGCTTTTAAATTTGTAAGTTTGTGGTCACCTAAATTCTTTATTGAAACAAAACAGGTAACGAATTGTAAATCAATTATGTCAATACACAATACTAATATTACATCAAAAAATTACAAAAAACTTTCGATTCAGGTTTCGCTGAACGGATTCTCTTTTTGTTGTTTTGATACCTTAAATAATACGATTACTGCTTTTAATGAAGTTCAGTTTGATAGTACTCAAAAACAGAATAAAATTGAAGATTTATACGCTTCAGCTTTTAAAAATTATTCTGAATTAAAAGAAACTTATGACGATATTTTAGTCATTCACAATAACAATCTTTCAACTTTTGTACCAACGCCGTTGTTTGATGAAGATTATTTAGGAAGTTACCTGCAGTATACTACAAAAGTGTTTGAAACTGATTTTTTTACTTTCGATCAAATCACCAATTACGACATGCATTCGGTTTACATTCCGTATATCAATATCAATAATTTTTTAATTGATAACGTTGGTTCTTTTGATTACAAACATGTTAACAGTATTTTGGTCGAGAAAATTTTGGAAGGCTCAAAAAACAATGACGAGAAAAAAATGGTTGTAAATTTCAATCCGGAGCATTTTGAAATTATCGTGGTACAAAATCAAAAGCTATTGTTATTCAACTCTTTTGAATATCAAACTCCTGAGGATTTCATTTATTACATCCTTTTTACAGCCGAGCAATTAAATTTAAATCCTGAGATTTTTCAATTGGAACTGCTTGGAACAATACACCAAAACGATCCGTTTTACGACATTGCTTACAAATACATCCGTAATATTTCTTTTCTTGACGTTAGCGCTTTAAAGGAAAAAAACAACTACACAACAGCTCAGAATCAAAAACATTATATCTTATTTCAATCATGAGAATCATTTCAGGAAAATACAAAGGGCGTAGGATATTCCCACCAAAAAACCTTCCTGTAAGACCTACGACTGATATGAGTAAAGAAGCATTGTTTAATGTTTTGAATAATCATTTTAGTTTTGACGGCTTAAAGGTTTTAGATTTATTTTCGGGAACCGGCAATATCAGTTATGAATTCGCTTCACGCGGAAGCGCACCCATTACCTCAATCGACGGTGATTTTGGATGCGTTAAATTCATCAAACAAGTTTCATCAGAATACGATTTTGACATTGCAGCCACTAAAAGTGACGTTTATAAGTTCTTGGAAAACTGCAAAACTTCGTATGATATAATTTTTGCCGATCCGCCTTACGGATTAGATCAGGCTGCGTTTGAGAAAATTGTTCTTACTGTTTTTGAAAAAGAATTACTTTCTGAAGATGGAATGATGATTATCGAACATTCAAAATATACCAAAATGGATCATTTGAGTAATTTTTCATTTCAGAAAAGTTACGGCGGTTCGTTTTTTAGTTTCTTCGAATTGAATTCTACAGATGATGATGAAGAACTTCCGGGAGAATCTCCATTAAAAATTGTTGAAGAAGACGAAGGGTAATCTATATCAATTTACAAATTTTTAAAATCCCAAATTCCAAGCTTCAATTGGAATTTGGGATTTTAATTTTGGATTTTTTCATTTTATCTAATCCTGTTTTCGTTTTCATTCACATTCTTTTCCTTAAATTCGGTTTCTTTTACTTTCCCAAAAGAATATTTAACCGAAATCGAAATTTCATGAGCATCAACAATATATCTTGCTTTTGAACTAGTATCGTTAATTGTAAATTCTTCTGTTTCAATTACATTTTTAAATACATTATTCCAGCTCAAAGTACAATTCCATTTTTTTAGGAAAGTTTTAGAAAGCGCCATATCAACAACAAATCTGGGATTTCTTTCAAAAACACCTTTCTTCTGTTCGGTTAATCCCCAAAAACTTAAAACGAAAGTATAATTTTTTGGGAGCTTAAATTCGTTGTTAGAGTAATAATATAAATACGGTTTTGAGTCTAAAAATTCAGCCGAAGGATCTTCTATTTTTTCGAGAATAAAAACCAATGAATTAGTTGTTGTCCAAAATTTATATGCAAAAGGCAGTTCAAAATCGAGGCTTAAACCTGCTTCTTTATCAAAATTTATATCTTTAAAAGTCATTATATTTTGACTTTTATCATAGAGAAAACTATTATAAACCGGATTTTTATTTTGCCAATAACTCACTTTAACCGATTTATCATTGTATTGAAAAGTCGATGAAATTTCATTATTAAATGTTGGCCCTAAATTGATATTACTCGCGTATATAAAATACGGATTTATATAAGTCGCAATATTACTTAACGACGAATAATTGGGACGTGAAATACTTTTGGCATAATTCAAACTAATATTTTTAGTGCTGTCTATTGCCATAGAAAACTGTACTTTCGGGAAAAGATTCGTGTAATTTTTATCGATCAAAGCCGAAGCATCCGTTCTATATTTGCCGCTTACATTGGTGTTTTCAACTCTAAGTCCGGCAGAAAAAATAATTTTTTTAATTTTTCCCGAAAGCTGTGTATAGGCTGCTGAATTCTCTTCTTTAAAATCATAATCTAAAGCCGTATTTTTATTTTCTTCAAAATCAAAAATAGTGGTATTTGATTTGGATTTTGCTGCAGAATAAAGTCCGCCGTATTCCAGGTTAAATTCGTTTTTAAACTTTTTTTCCAAATCAATTCTTCCCGAAAAAACATCAACATTAAACTTTTGGTTTCGGTTTTGAGACAAAGCCAATTCAGTATCGTTATAATTATTTTCAACCATCGTTGCTAAATTCTGCTGAAAATTCGAATATTGAAAACCTGCAAAAAGCTGTGTATTAATTGCTTTAATCTTTTTTGAATAATTCAGAAATGAGTTTACAAAATTCTTTTTACTCGAATTATCGCTCGAGGTCAAAACATTGTTTTCAACGTTTTCATTCTTATTATGCGTAAAGGTATTTATAGGAAAAGTGTCTGTTCGAAGTCTGGAACTAACATTAAACGAAAAATAATCGTCGTCATTTATTTTATAAAATAAGCCGCCGCCAAAAATATATTGCTTTCGTTTTGTTTCGGCCATAACATCATATTTTGAAGCAATATCAGCATTTTGAATTTGATAATCAATACTATGACTTTCCCACGGATTGAGTCGGTTGTAATTAAAATTGGCTTTCCATTCGAATTTGTTTTTCTTGAAACTCGTATTCAAACCGAGATAATTATTATAGTTTTTCTTGAAAGAAGCAACTTCAGAAATTTCAGTTCTAAAACTGTCTTTTTTGCTGAATTTTCGAGTAATCAAAATTACCGAACGCCCTTCGGCTTCATATTTTGCAGATGGATTCTGAATGATTTCTATCGTTTTAATATCGGCGGGAGCCAAAGCATTTAAATCGTTTATTCCCACTTTTTGATTATCGATATAAATCAGCGGATTTCCTTTGCCTACAACGGTAATATTTTCTTTGTCTGAACTTAGCAGAACGGTTGGCAGTTTTGACAGTAAATCGACTGTATTTGGAATTGCATTATAAACAGAATTAGCAACATCAACTTTAATGTTTCCGTTTGTATTGGTAAATGTTTTTTTATTTTGAGTGATAACAACTTCTTTTAATTGTTCATTTGAAATGGAATCTTTCGGCGTTTCATTTTGAGCTTTCACGGCAAATGAAAGACAAAAAAGTAAAATTGCAAGAAGAAGTTTTAACGGCAGATAAATATTCATTTTTAAAAGTTTTTGATTTTGTGATGATGCAAAAATGCTTCTAAAAAAGCGCTGCGTAGGTTAATTGAAGGTTAATGCGGAGTTAACGTCATTTTTGTTCCATAAAAGCATTATTTTTGGGTGGAGAAAATGGGCCGCGGATTTTACGGATTAAACGGGTTTACGCTGGTTTATTTTTTTAAGATTTAGTTTAAATATAATCTGTGCAAACCTGTTTAATCCGTGTTATTAGTGTGCTATAATTTCTCCCGCAGATTTTACAGATTAAGCAGATAAATTAATCAGCTAAATCATTTAAATCTGCGAGAAAAACAAAAATAAAATCTGTGCAAACCAGTTTAATCCGTGTCATCCGCGGGCCAAAAAAAAATGAAACAAAGAATCAATTTATTAATAGCATTTTCGGTTGTGGCGTTGATCGTTTTGTCGACTGTGCAATGCTATTTGGTAAAAACCACTTACGATTATAAAGTGGCGCAGTTTCATACGCAGATTAAAAATGAAATTGCCCAGATTTCTAATAATTACAGCGATATTGATTCGGTTTTAGTTTCCAGAAAAGAAGCACTTTATACTCAATTATCCGAGAAATACATTCAGGGAAAAAATTCCAAAATTGACATTAAAAAAGGGATTTTAGAAAATGAATACCGAAGTGCATTAACGGCACAAATTCAGCGAAAATTCGAAAGAGATTTACCTAATTTTAAAATTGATTTTGCGATTGTTCTCAACAAATTCATTTTGTACAAAAACACCAAAAAAGCCGACACAATTTTCTCTGAAAAGCCTTTTATTCAAAACAAATTATACGGAAATCTGGCTTCGCTAAATCATGCATTTTTAGTCCGAAATTATGTTGGAACAACCAATGGAATTTTTGAAAATCAGGAATATCAATTATTGACGGAAGATTCAATGTATGTTTCGGTTATCGACTGGGAAATGATTATTTTAAGGCGAATGGCTTTTATTCTGGTTTTGTCTTTATTCTCGATTCTCACACTTATTACTCTTTTTTTAATTGCCCTTAAAGCTTTAATCAAACAGAAAAAAGTAAGCGATGTAAAAACCGATTTTATCAATAATATTACACACGAACTCAAAACGCCTTTGGCAACTTTAGGTATTTCGACCAAAATTCTGGAGCAGAAAAACATTCGTGAAAACGATGAAAACTTCAATGCAATTGTCAATACCATTTCACGTCAAAACAATCGTCTTCAAAGTTTAATCGATCAGGTTATGGCAAATTCATTAGCCGAAAATGAAATTGAACTTCAAAAAGAGAAAATCGAAACGGAAGATTTCCTGCAGACAATTGTAAATGATTTTAAAATCACGTATCCTAAAATTGGTATTAAAACTGATTTTCAGACTCAAAAAACGAATTTGATTCTGGATAAATTTCATTTAACAACGGCTCTTTTAAATGTTTTGGAAAATGCTGTAAAATACGGTTCGAACACGATTATTGTAAAAACGAAACAAGTTGAAAATCAATTTTCGATTAGTATTGAAGACAACGGAATTGGAATTGCAAAAAACAAACAATCGCTTCTTTTTGAGAAATTTTATCGCGTAGAACACGGAAATCTTCACAACACAAAAGG
Organism: Flavobacterium sp. FG68; assembly: GCF_057808895.1. Lineage (NCBI taxonomy): Bacteria > Pseudomonadati > Bacteroidota > Flavobacteriia > Flavobacteriales > Flavobacteriaceae > Flavobacterium > Flavobacterium sp. FG68. Next base: position 17,362 of record NZ_JBMDIY010000012.1, on the reverse strand, counting down.
TTTAGGTTTAGGATTGTATTATGTTGCCCAAATCGTAAAAGCGCATCAGGGTTCTGTTAACGTGATTAGTGATTTAGGAAAAGGAACTCAGTTTACTATTTTATTAAAAGTTTAATTACCCTATTTTGAAAAAATTACTTTTAGCTGAAGACGATCATGATTTTGCAGCGATTTTAAAACAATATTTAGAACTTCATCAATTTGAAGTAATCTGGGCAGAAAATGGCGAAATAGCTTTGGACTTTTTCAAAAACCAAACTTTTGATATTTGTGTTTTTGATGTAATGATGCCCAAGTTGGACGGATTTTCATTGGCCGAAAAAATAATTACAATCAATCCAGAAACTCCATTCATTTTTTTAACGGCAAGAAAGTTAAAAGAAGACAAAATCATTGGATTAAAGCTTGGTGCAGACGATTATATCGTGAAACCTTTTGAAGTCGATGAACTGGTTTTGCGTTTGCACAATATACTGAAGAGAATCGAGCAAAAAAGAAGTCTTGACGGAAATAATAGTATTGAAATTGGTTCGTATGTTTTTGACAACGAACGTTTAACGCTCAATAATAAAAATCACGTGCAGCAACTCACAGAGAAAGAAGCCGCTCTTATTGAATATTTATATCTCAACCATAATCAGTTATTAAAGAGAGATGATATTTTAATGTCTGTTTGGAAAAAAGATGATTATTTCTCTGGCCGAAGCATGGATGTTTTTATTAGCAGGCTTAGAAAATATTTTAATTCAGATCCAAACATAAGGATCGAAAGTGTTCGAAATATTGGTTTAGAGTTTAAGATTCTAAAGTAATCCTGCAAATCATATAAGTTTCTTAAACAATTGTATAACAACAATTAATAGTTATGATAATACATTTGTTAGGAACTTAAAATCTAAAATCATGAACCTAAAAAGATTTTTCGGAGGGTTGTTGACAATCCTCGGAATTGTAGGACTTATTTATACTGCCGTTATTTTTGCAGGTACTTCTGGTGAAACCAGAGATGTTAAATCATTAATTATTTATGGCATATTAGGAATTGTTTTCTTTATGTCAGGAATTAGTTTAGTTCGTACTACAAAGGACGAAGCGTAATATTTTTTTTAAACACATAGAAACATAGTTCTCTTTAGTTTTAATTAAACTTTATTTCTATGTGTTTAAAAGAAATCTATTTAACCAAAACAGAGGCAATCTTTTCATAAAGAGGTGTTTTTACGCCGTATTTTTTTCCTTCATTTACCACAAATTGTGTGAGTGACAGCGCTTCGGTATTTTTTCCTGCCAGTAAATCCCTGTGCATAGACGAAGTCGCTTCTTTTGGCGATTTTTCTAATTTTTGAATGCTCTGTGCTACAATATCATGCGGTAATTTTAAACCTTTTGCCTGCGCCACATCTTCAATTTCATGAAGCAGTTCTATGTAGGTTACTTTCGATTCTGAATTGCTTAAAATTTCACCAATACTCTGGTTTAAATAAGAAGTTGCAGATGCTAAAGCTGAAATAAAAATGAATTTTTCCCAAACAGTTTCCTCTATATTCTCCACTAAATAACTTTCGACTTTTGCTTTTTGAAGGATGTTTTGTAATTCTTCCATTTTTGAAAACGAAGCTGTTTTAGATCCAAAAAACAGCTTTTCATAAAATCCGATTCTACGGATAGTTCCAGGTGAAAAAATCATCGAAACAATGTAAACGCAGCCTTGTAAAACTTCATTATCGGGTAGTATTTTTTTAATTCTTTCCTGCGCGTCAACGCCATTGTATAACGGAAGAATTATAGTTTCTTTTTTAATGCAGCTTTTTAACGAGGTGAAACTTTCTTCAATATCATACGTTTTTGTTGTACAGATTAAATAATCCAAAACACCAATTTCTGACGGATCATTCGAAACCAAATTCGGATGAACAATCATTTCAGAATCATCAGTTACAATCTTTAATCCGTTTTCGGCAATCGCTTTTTGAGTTTCGCCGCGTGCGATAAAAATGATTTCAACATCATCAGATTTGTGATAGGTTTTCGCCAAAAGTCCGCCGAAATAACCTCCAACGCCTCCAAGTCCTAAAATTCCAATTCTTTTCATAATAAATCAATTTAATGCTAAAAATTAATGCCACAAAGGCGCTAAGTCACAAAGTTATTTTAAGCCCAAAAAGAAAAACAAAAACTTAGTGCCTTTGTGTCTTAGCGGCTAAACAAATTATTCCTCTAAAACAGGATTCAAATCCAGCTCCGTAAAATCGTGTTCTGTTTTCGAAATTATAATCGTTGCGACTGTATTTCCAATCAAGTTTGTAATAGCTCTCGCTTCGCTCATAAATTTATCAACTCCTAATAAAAAAGCCAAACCTTCTACAGGAATTTTATGCAGCGCTGTTAGAGTTGACGCTAGAACAATAAATCCGCTTCCGGTTACGCCTGCTGCGCCTTTTGACGTTATCATCAATATTCCGATAACTGTCAAAATTTCGAAGAAACTCAAATGCACATCATACAACTGCGCCAAAAATATTACCGACATCGACAAGTAAATCGAAGTTCCGTCGAGATTAAAGGAATATCCTGTTGGAATCACCAATCCCACAACCGATTTACTACAGCCCATTCTTTCGAGTTTAACCATAATACTTGGCAGAGCAGCTTCTGAAGATGAAGTTCCTAAAACCAGTAAAAGTTCTTCTTTAATGTATTTTAAAATCGAAAGTATACTTATTTTATAATAGCGCAGAATAGTTCCTAAAATTAGGAAAACAAACAATGCCATCGTGAGGTAAACGCAAAGCATTAATTTTCCCAGCGGAATTAAAGTTGCTAATCCAAATTTTCCAATTGTGTAGGCCATTCCGCCAAAAGCACCAATTGGAGCGAGGTACATTACGTATTTTAAACCGAGGAAAACGACTTTTGAAATTCGTTCTAAAACTAAAATAGTCTGTTCTCTTTTTTTATAAAAATTCAACGCGATTCCGCAGACAATTGCTGCGAGTAAAACCTGCAAAGTAAAATTGGAAAAGAAAAACTGAAGCCACGAAAAATCCTTTGCGCTTGAATTTGTATACTGGCTTGCATCGCCCAAAGTCAATCCCGATTTGTCAATTTTTCCGGGCTGAAATAAATAAGCAACGGCAACACCAATTGCTAATGCAACGGTCGAAACTACTTCAAAATACCCTAAAGCTTTAACTCCAATTCGGCCGACTTTTTTTAGGTTTCCCATTCCGGAAATTCCTAAAACAATTGTCAAAAATATAATTGGACCAATAAATAGTTTGATAATGTCGACAAACCTTTCGCCAACAATTTTCATTTTCACACCATTATCCGGTGAAAAATGTCCGAGTAGAACGCCTGCAATAATGGCTATTAAAACCCAAAATGTCAGATTGGTGATTATAGTTTTAAAAAGACTTTTGTTAGCTTTTGAAGCAGGATTTGGGGTGGTTATATTCATGAAGATAGATTAGAGTCTTTCACAAATATATAAAAAAAGCAGACCTATAAGCCGGATTCTGTCCCTGATAAATCAAGGCCTTATCATTTATCTAGATTCCGCATTACTGCGGAACTCAAGCTACCTACCCTTCAACAACGGACGAGAAGCCCTTAAATGCTGATATACTTGGTATTTCACCGCATAGAGTTTACCTGGTTTCACTACAGCATTACCTGTACATACTTTCTGCTGCACTTGTCCTAATCCTCTCGTTCCAAAAAACGAGAGAACCGACGGGCGTTACCCGCTATGCTTCTCTGTGGTGTCCGGACTTTCCTCCCTCCCTAATTGGAACGGCGATAAGGCGGTCTGCGGTGCAAAAGTAACACTTTATGAATGAAGAATTCGAAAATTATAGTATTTTAGTTTTTTGAAAAAGTTACTTATACTTACTTTCAAAAACTTAACCTTTTAAAACCTCTAACCAAGTTGAAAAAATTTTTATCCACCATTTTAATAATTTTAGGTCTGCTTTTTATATCCCGACATGTTTATAAATTTTATCATGAAAACTATTTACTAGATACTGAAGCTGTTGTAAATATCTATCCGAATATTCCAGATGAAAAAGTTGATGATTTTTTCGGTTTAAAAAAAGGAACGTTTGATAGCAAAAAGCACAGGATTCTCTTCAGTTTTGTAAAATCTGATGGATATTCACTCAATTATTATTTGAATTTACCTGTTTACGATTATAACAGTCTGAAAACTTTAGATTGCGAGGAATACTATTCGAGAGAAAAACATTCACGTTTTTCAAGAAAAGAAATTGTCGATAGCGGTATGGTGTATGTAAGATTAACAAGTGACTTGCATAATTTTAATGTAGGCGAAAGTTCGAAATCAATTATTGCAGTAAGAGCTGTACCTATCAGTTTTACATTTGGCAAAATAAACAGCATAATTATTAATAGCGAGAGAGCTATTCGATATTGCGATTAATACATTTTTTTGAGCGCATTGATTTACTAAAATCATTTTCATTCTTTTTTCGTAAAATTTTAATTTTAAAATAGTTATCTTTAAAATTCCGTAATTTTAAATTAAGTCTATTATGAAAAGAATGTATCACTACGCAACTGTTTCAAAGGCTTTAGATCAATTGAATGAGAAAGGATTTACTTGTGATTTTAATCGAAATGCAGACGCGATTAAAAAGAATCCTGAGAAATTTGAAATTGTTCATGTGTATCGATACGAAGGGGAATCTGACCCTGGCGATGAGGCAGTTGTATACGGAATTAAGTCCGTGAACGGTAAAAAGGGCGTTTATGTAGCAGGTTTTTCCGCCGATTCAGATCAGGAAACTGCCAAATTTTTATTTGATTTAAGTATTAGGGGAAGGTAATTATGATTACATCCAGTTTTGTCATTTCGACGAAGATTGAAGATCAACTGTACGGAATTTCTAGTGCGATTCTCCTTTCGTCGAAATGACATAAAATGTGGAGAATTTCTTCCTGAAATTGATTCGTTCTTCGCAATGACTAACAAAAAAAAGCCCATCAATTAAGACAGGCTTTTCAAAACAGTAAAATTATACTTTTGGTATTTTTAATTTCCAGCCGGGCTGAATTAAGTCGGGGTTTGTAATTATATCTTTATTGGCTTCATATATATCCTGCCATGAAACTCCGTAAGCTTTTCCAATCTTCGAAAGAGAATCTCCTACTTCAACCGTATATTCTCTTGAAACACTTTCTTCGACTTCAATATTCATCACCACATCTGCTGATCTATAATCCGGATCAATTTTATTATAAGCGTTCCAAAGTTTTTCTTTGTCTGCTGCAGATTTTGCTGTTCCGTCAATATATAAAACATTATCCTGTTCTCTAACTTGCAAATTATCTATTTGTAATTCGCCGGCTAAATCAGTTACTTCTCTGTATTTATCTTGTAAACTCATAACTGCTTATTTAATAGTTAATTTGTTATCAACTTTTTTAGGCTTTAATTCCTGCACTCTTTGAATTAAAGATTGCAGCTGATCTTTTTTAATTTCTCCAGAAAGCGTTACTACCCCGCCAACGACAGTAGCACTTACTCCATCATAAGCTTTAACTACTTTAGCAACTGAGGCATCTAAATCTGCATCTGAATTAATTATAACCGCTGCCGCAGCAGGCTCTACATTTGGTTCAGGAATCTGACAATTGTTTACTACTGTTTTAACTCCTTGAACTGATTTAACAGATTTCTCAATATTTTTCTTAAAAGCTTCATCATCACAAGTCCCAACTATAGTAGCAACACCTTCGTGCACTGTGACATGTATTCCTGGTGTATCGCTTAATTTTTCATTGATTTGTTTTTCGATATCTGCATCTTTTGGAGTACAAGCAAATAAAGAAAATGCAAATCCCATTCCCAATAAAATTGACTGAATTTTCATAACACTACATTTTAATAATTAACTATTTAAAATTAAACAGATTAACTACCAAAACATTATAGGATGTACTTGTTGATTTTATATCTTTTCCAGTAAAAAGTAATTAATTTATCGTTTTAAGAGTTTTTAAATAATCTAAAAAAAGACTTGAAATTTTACTGGACCCTGTCTGGTAAACATCCACAAGATATATTTCATTTTCCAGCATTCCATTTTGAATTCCTTTTTTTGAAGCCTGAATATCTCCTTTTCTAACGATCAAAATTTTATAATAATGATCATTATCTTTTAAGGTCAATTCATTAAAATCAGATATTTTAGGGTCATTGTAAATATTTTGCTGTCCAATGTCGGCTCCTAAATAACCTTGAAATTTTCCGAAATCATAAAACGGATTATTGTTATCGAAGTTTCGATAGGTTTTTCTGTTTCCTTTTTCTAAAATAAATTCTTTGACTTTTTCAAAATTCTCTGCCGAGAATTGGTTTGTAATTTTCAAGAAATTAGTTTGATTAGCAGTCATGGTTGAATTTAAATATTTCATTTATTAAGAAATCTTTTTAACGTAACATATTATATAGTCCTTTAACATTGTAAACAAAAAATGATTCAGATTGATGCAAAATTGGTAAATGAGATTCGAACTCTTCAAATTGTTCATTAGTAAAATTAAACCATTCACCTTTCATTCTATTATTTTTAAAAACTTTATGAAAATGCTTTTCTAAACTTTTATAATGTTCTGTTGCTATAAAATATTCAATCATAATATTATAAGGCGAACCTGTTGAGAATTGAGAAATTCTCTTTTTCAGATTTCTGGTAATTCCTATTTTATATGTTTCAGTATTTTGAAATTTTATAATATAAACTCCACTTTTATTTTCAATTTCATCAAAAATTGCTTCATGCGTTAAATTCCCTTCTATATAAATATCGCCATAAAAATTCACAATTCTGGGAACATCTTTTGAATGAATTTTACCTCCTAAATCTTCAATTAGTTCATGTGTTGGATAATCTTCTTCGATAAGTTTATATTTTTCAATAAGTGTACTAGAAATATCACAAATAAGTTTTGCTTTACCTTCATTTTTATCAAACCCTTCTGCACACTCAAAAAATCTTTCCGCTTTTTTTTTATTTTCTGCTATTACAAACCAGTCTTCCGTTTTTATTCCTAATGTTAACCAATATAATTTCATCGTTTCTATGTAATAAAATGAAAAATTAATAATTCAAATTTAAACGAAAAGAATATATCATTTATTTTTATAAAATCTATTCTTCTTCTATTCAATCTTTTAAAAATTCTTTCAATTTTTAAATTTTTAAATCATTAAATTATACTCTATATTTGCTATCGAATAAAAAAGAATATGGAACAATTTGTAGTATCGGCACGTAAATACCGCCCGCAGACTTTTAAGGATGTTGTGGGGCAGAAAGCCATTACCAACACGTTATTGAATGCTATTGACAGCAATCACCTTGCTTCTGCTCTTTTATTCACCGGTCCACGTGGAGTTGGAAAAACTACCTGCGCGCGTATCCTGGCTCGTAAAATAAATCAGCCTGGGTATGATGATCCAACTGAAGATTTTGCTTTTAACGTTTTTGAGTTAGATGCTGCTTCAAACAACTCGGTTGATGATATTCGTAACCTTATTGATCAGGTTCGAATCCCGCCTCAAACCGGACAATACAAAGTATATATTATTGACGAGGTTCATATGTTGTCTTCGGCTGCTTTTAATGCTTTTCTTAAAACATTAGAAGAACCGCCAAAGCATGCTATTTTTATTTTAGCAACAACAGAAAAACACAAAATTATTCCAACGATTTTATCTCGTTGTCAGATATTTGATTTCAAAAGAATTACGGTAAAAGATGCTAAAGAACATTTAGCAGAAGTTGCAACAAGTCAGGGAATCAATTTTGAAGATGACGCTTTGCACATTATTGCTCAAAAGGCTGATGGTGCCATGCGTGATGCTTTATCTATTTTTGACCGTGTAGTTTCATATTGCGGGACTAACTTAACGCGTCAGGCTGTAACTGAAAATCTAAACGTTTTAGATTACGAAACTTACATTAGTGTTACAGATTTGATTCTGGAAAATAAAATTCCGGATCTTTTAATTGCATACAACGACATCCTTTCTAAAGGTTTTGACGGACATCATTTTATTGCCGGATTAGCTTCTCATTTTAGAGATTTGTTAGTGAGCAAAACTCCTGCAACTATTGCTTTATTAGAAGTTGGAGAACAGGCACAGCAAATGTATGGCGTTCAGTCTCAAAAATGTTCTCAGGATTTTTTACTGAAAGGAATTGACATTGCAAACGACTGCGATTTAAAATACAAACTGAGTCAAAATCAGCGTCTTTTAGTCGAATTATGTTTGATGCAATTGGCCTCTATCAACTTTGATGGAGAAAAAAAAAAGTTGAGCAATTCATAATTCCGCCTACTTATTTTAAAAACGGCAGTTTTTCTATTGTTGAAGTCCAAAGTCCAAAGTCGAAAGTCGAAAGTCAAACTGAAGAAAAAGTCAATGTCAATCAAAATGACAATGGGAATTCTGCTGTAAATACTACAACGCAAACACCTGTTACTGAAACTCCAAAAGTTGAAACTCCTACTCCAAGGGTTGAAATAGGCGGTGAACCAAAAGTTTCTGCATTTTCTTTGGCGAGTATTCGCAAGAAAAAAGAATTAGAATTAAGCAGTAAATCTTACGTTAAACCATCATCTTCATCTGTTTTGCCTACTGAAGAGTTTACTGAAACAGAAATGTTAGTGCAATGGAATAAATATGCAGAACGTTTAGGTCAGAAAGGTTTGAAGATCATGGAGTCTATCTTATTAATCAATGATCCTGTTTTAAACGGAACTAACATTACTTACGAACTTCCTAACGAAGGTTCTAAACTGGAATTCGAAAGTCAGATGAATGCGCTTTTAGGTCATTTAAGAGGCCACCTGCATAATCATGATATTACTATTGAGGTAATTGTAAATGAAAAAGTTGAAACTAAAAGAAATTTAAACGATCAGGACAGATACAATCGTTTGCATGAAATCAATCCAAACATTGAACTTTTACGTTCTACATTTGGATTGGAATTACCTTCTTAAAGTTTTTTTAAAGCCACGACTCGAGCGATAGCGAACAGGCGAAGCAATTACACGAATTTTCACTAATTTCTTTTTTGTGTGTACATCTTAAATATAATTCGTGGAAATTCGTGAAATTCGTGGCTAAAAACTATTTATTTTTCAAACCGAAATCGTAGATTTTATCGAGCCATTTTGCTCTTTGGAGATCGTGAGAACCTTTTATGATTCCAACGTAACTTACTTTTACGGGTTTTACACCGCAGAATTCTAACGTTGATTTCTTTAATTGATTCACGCTTGGTCTTCCAAAAAATAATCTGTAATACCAGCTTGGCTGATCTAAAGTAGTTATAATATGCGCTGTTTTTCCTTTGAGTAATTTATCCCACCAAACCGAATTTTCTCTGTATTGAAATGCCATTCCGGGTAAAAATAATCGATCTATAAATCCTTTTGTAATTGCCGGAAGTCCGCCCCACCAAACGGGATGTATCCAAACCAAATGATCGGCTCTTTTGATTTTTTCCCATGATTCTAATAAATCCGGTTCTAATTCGGTTCGTTTTTGGTAACCGAATTTTAGATTTGGGCTGAAATATAGAGAAGCGATTGTTATGGTTTCTACAACTGCTCCAGAAGCAAGTGCTCCTTCTTTATATTCATCGGCAATAGCAAAATTAAAGCTGTCAGGATTTGGATGTCCATTTATAATCAGTATTTTTTTCATATTAATGTTTTTTCAAAAATACTATTCGGGGCATTTATTTTACTGGACAAATGTCTAGAAAATTACTCAGATTTATTTCTCTTTTTCTCTCGCAGATTTAGCAGATAAAGCGGATTTATATTTAAAAAAATCTGTTGAATCTGCTAAATCTGCGGGAAACAAAAAAAATTAAACAATTGCTTTTCTGATTCGGCTTAAATGTCTTGGCGTAACGCCTAGATAAGATGCTAAATATTGTAACGGAATTAACTGTATGTATTTTTGATGATTCTTATACAATTCTTCATAACGCTGGGCTCCGGATAATTTTTGAAAAGAAACCATTCTTTTATGCAGGTTTACAAACTCTAATTCTGTTAATTTTCTTCCTGTTTCCTGCCAGTTAATGCTTGATTGATAGAGTTTCTCCAGACCTTTACGATCTAAAATCTGCAGTTCTGTTTCGGCTAAAGCCTGAATGCTTTCTTCTGCTTTTTCTTCTGTTATAAAACTGGCAAATGAGGCCATAAATTCATTTTCGAAAGCAAAACAATTCGTGATTTCGTCACCTTTATGATTCAAAAAAAAGGAACGTAAAATTCCTTTCTTTATAAATACAATTTCGTTGCAAACCTGATCTTCCGTCAATAAAAGCTCTCCTTTTTTCAGTGTACGAAAAGTTATTAAATCATCTAAAAGTGATAATTCTTCTGCAGAGAAATCCTGTATGGCCTGAAAAATTGATTTCATTTATGAAGGTTTTGCCACGAATTACACGAATTTCCATGAATTATTTTTACACTTTTGAATAAAAAAATTAGTGAAAATTCGTGTAATTAGTGGCTTAAAAATCTTAAATTTTACCGTAATACATTGCTTTTACGATTCCGTCAGAAAGTCCAATTTTTGGAACATAAATCTGGCGCGCTCCACTCCATTTCATCGCATTTAAATAAATACGTGTGGCGTGGATAATAACGTCGGCACGGTCAGAGTTCAAACCTAATTCAGCAATTCTTTGCTCGTAAGTCAATGAATTTAAAAAGGCATATTGTGAATTGATGTAAATGTATGAAAGCGGTTTTTCCTGCTGTTTCCCAGACATTTTAAACAACTTATTGATGTTTCCTCCAGAACCAATCAAGGTAACTTCATCGTAATCTGCTGTATTGGCTTTAATCCATTTTTCGATTTCATCCCAAACTACATCATGAACCATATTATTCAATAAACGAACGGTTCCGGCTTTGAATGATCTTGAAGTAATCATTTTTCCGTCAGAGAACAAAGTAAATTCTGTACTTCCACCTCCAACATCAACAAAAAGATAGGTTTCGTCTCTTTTTAATAAATGATGTAAATCTGTAGAAGCAATAATTGCAGCTTCTTTTTTACCATCAATAATTTCGATTTTAATGTCGGCTTTTTTCTTGATTAAAGCCACGACTTCTTTTGCATTATAAGCTTCGCGCATTGCAGAGGTTGCAAATGCCATATAACGCTCTACTTTATGTACTTTCATCAAAAGGTTAAATGCTTTCATAGCATCCACCATTCGATCTATATTTTCTTCGGAAATTTCTCCTACGGTAAAGGCGTCTTGTCCCAAACGAATTGGCACACGAACAAGCGAACTTTTATTAAACTGCGGTTCTTTTCCATCTTGTTCTACAACATTCGATATCAGAAGCCTCATGGCGTTTGAACCGATATCTATTGCTGCAAATTTCCTTATATTAATCATGCTCACTCTATGATTTTTGTAATTGAATTTAATTATTTAGTCTACTTTTTGAGGAACCTCTTCTAGTACCGCAATCTTGTCTTGATAATATTTATAGGTTTCAAATTGTGCTCTAAATGGGGCATGATGATTTCTAGGCTTATATTTATTATCTAATTTATAGGAATGATATCTTACTTTTACGTTTCCTTTCCAGGCAATATTGAAATTGTCGATTAATTCTTTTTTGATTTCGTGATCGTATACCGGGCAGGTTACTTCTACTCTTCCGTCAAGGTTTCTGGTCATAAAATCGGCAGACGAAATGTATACTTCGTTTAGGCCTGCATTTCCAAAAATGTATACTCTTGTATGTTCTAAATAATTATCAACAATACTTATGGCTTCAATATTTTCACTCATTCCCGGAATTCCCGGAATCAGGCAGCAAATCCCTCTAACATTCAATTGAATTTTTACTCCGGCATTACTTGCTTCGTATAGTTTATCGATCATTTTAAAATCAGATAAACTATTCATTTTTAATTTGATAAATGTTTTTCTTCCGGCTAATGCATGGAGAATTTCACGGTCTATCAGTTTTATAAATTTTGTTCTTGTATAATGCGGCGAAACGATTAAATGCTTGTATCTGTGAATTCTGTAATTGATATCGAAGAATTCGAATATTTTAGAAACATCTTTTAAAATTCCCTGATGGCAGGTAAAAAGTGTTACATCGGTATAAATTTTAGCGGTCGACTCGTTAAAGTTTCCTGTTGAAATAAATCCGTAACGACGATTTTTTCCGTCTTCGGTTCTTTCGATTACACATATTTTACTGTGTACTTTTAGTCCTTTTATTCCAAAAATAAGTTCAATTCCTTCGGTCTGCATTTGCTCGGCATAGGAAATATTCGAAGCTTCGTCAAAACGTGCCTGAAGTTCAATTTGAACGACTACTTTTTTTCCATTTTTTGCGGCGTTTATCAATGAACTGATAATTTGTGAGTTCTTTGCTAAACGATACAACGTAATTTTTATACTTGTTACTTTTGGATCCAGAGCTGCTTCTCTCAAAAATTTTGTCAAATACGAAAATGACTGATATGGAGTATGTATCAGATAATCTTTTTTATTGATTTTTTCCAGAATACTTCCGTCAAGACTTAAACCGGGAACTGGCAAAGGTTCGTTTGGTTTATAAAGTAAATCGTAACGCCCTAAGTTTGGAAAATCCATATAATCGCGTCGGTTGTGATATCTTCCTCCGGGAATTATACTATCGGTTTCTACGATTTTCATTTTATCTAAAAAGAATCGCAGCGTATCATCTTCAATTAAACTGTCGTATATAAAACGAACCGGTTCTCCTATACGACGGTCTTTTACAGATGTAGCGATTTTCTCGAGCATACTTTTGCTCAAATCGCTGTCTATATCTAACTGTGCATCACGCGTAATCTTGATCATGTGTGCCGAAACACTTTTGTAATCGAATATATTAAAGATGTTTTTTAGTTTATAACGAATAACATCATCAATTAAAATTACGTATTGTTTATCATCTTCTGAAGGAAGTACGACAAACCTGTTTATGGTTTTAGGAATTTCTATTAATGCGTAACGAACCTCATCATTTTTTAATTCGAGGCGAACGGCTAAATATCCTAACGTATCTTTTAATACCGGAAATACAGCAAGATCATTTAAGATAATGGTCACTAATTCAGGACTTAATTTCTGCATGAAAAAGTCCTTTAGAAAACATTCCTGTTTTGGCGTAATCTGATCTTCGTTTATTATGAATATATTTTCTGCTTCAAGTTCTGCTTCAATATTTCCAAGAATACGTAAACTTTCTGATTGCTGCTGAATTACGATTTCTGTAATATCTTTTATTAATTGATGGGCAGAAACTCCGCCTAAATATTTTTCGCCGGAAATTCCTGAAAGGCTTAATCTGCGAATTGCGGCGTATCGAACTCTAAAAAATTCATCTAAATTGTTTGAAAAAATTCCAACAAAACGCAGTCTGTCTAAAAGCGGAACCGTATTATCTGCGGCTTCCTGAAGTACTCTTGCATTAAACGCTAACCAGCTTTTTTCTCTATCGATATATTTCTGTTCGTACACTTGATTTATTTTAGGTCTTTGGGGAATAATGTTTTATGGGTTTTGCCTTTATTGATTGAGTCCCAGCTTTCTGAGTCAAATTGTAATGAAACAAAGCCTGAAGTTGGGACATTATCGATAAAAACATCCCCAAATTTATTAACAAAATTTGTAATAGCCTCGTTATGTCCAAAAAGAATAACGCTTTCTAAACTATTATCACACGATTTGATAACTTTTTCGAGTTGTCTTTCATCAAAAGTATACAGATCGTCTTTGTAAATGATACTTTCTATGGGATATGAAATATTTTGTGCAAAAATTAAAGCTGTTTCTGAAGCACGTGCGGCTGTACTGCTCCATATAATATAAGTCTTAGGAAGATATTTTGAAATATTTGTCGAAACTTCATGAGCATCTAAAATCCCTCTCTTCATTAAAGGTCTGTCAAAATCTTTTAAAGGGGCTTCCCAGCTTGATTTAGCATGACGTATTAAAATTAAATTTTTCATAAACAGGAGGTTTAAAAAACCGCAAAAAAGGACTACGATTTTATTTAAGTTCTAATTTACAAAAGATATTTTAATACTCCCCTTTTTTTTATTTCTGTTAACATTAAATGGAAATTTTAACAAGAATAAATAATCCTCAAAACGTTAACAATCCACTTTTTTTGATTTTTCTATTCTTAAAAAAATGTTCTTCGTCTAGTAAAACTGCATTTAGTCGAGATTTTGATATTGACAATAAATTAACCAAATAATTGATTATTAACCATTTAACATCGATCAAGTAACACAGTTTTTGATAAAAAAGAAAGAAAAATCAGTAATAAATTTTTACCGAACTAATCAAAAAAATCTTTTTTTGAGGCAATTTTTAATAAAAAAAGAGTAGTTAAACGAGTTTTTAGGTTAGTTACAGATAAAAAAAATCAATTAGAAAAACTCTAATATAATTTTGATTATGTTAAAATTTCAAGAATATCACAAACTAAATTCTTTAAGTTATGAAAAGTAAATCTACTCTTAAAAAGGCCGTAAAATTTGTGAGCAATTGTAAGTATATTTTTTTACTGTCTAAAAATATCTTTCAAAAAAGCATTTTTTCATTCACACTCTTCCTGATCTCTACCATCTCATTCGCACAGTCGGGTGCATGCAAAACGACTTTAGAAGTTGAGAAAAACAGAAACTATAGTAATGCTGGCGAAGATGGTGCTTACTTTACTCTTGTTTTAACAAATGAAGGTAATTCAACAGATGTTTATAACTTGAATGCCATTAATGTAAATTCGTCCTGCTCCAATAACGATGGAACCGGTACATCTGATAATGTTAACCTAAATAGTACTTTTTTAGATAACAATTCATCTCTGATAACTTCTATTACAGTTCCATCACATCAAACTACATTTTTTTCAATTCATCTGACGGTTCCACAAGGTACGTCATTCAATAAATGGAATTGCACGCAAATAAATGCTGTGTCTACAAACTGCTCTAACTACACAGTTAACACTGTGGTACATACGATTGTAAACAATCCTTCTGAAAATTAAATATCCTGAAAAAATATTTAGCCGTTTTTCAATTTAAACTTGCATAAAATGAAAAAAACTTTACTCTCTTTCAAGTTTACAAAAAAGATTAACAAAGCATTTTATCTGTTGTTGTTTTTGCTTTTTTCTATAATAGGCTTTGCACAAACCATTACACCAACAAAAATTGTTACTGTAGCTCCGGGAGTCTGCGGTGCATTAGATGTCGAACTAAAAATTCAGGGATCAAACCCGGTGGCAAGACCTTTAGAAGTTGTTTTAGTAATTGACGTATCAGGAAGTATGGGAGATGGAAACAATCCTAAACCATTGTCCCGGGCGCAAGATGCTGCTATTGATTTTATCAACAAAATGTTTTTGCCTGCAAATAATACAACCAACAAAAACAGAGTAGCTATTGTAACTTATAGTACTACAGCGTCAATACGAAGAAATTTAACGCTGGCTTCTGGACAGGCAGATTTAATATCTGTTATAAATGGGCTTTCTGCAAATGGAAGCACCAATATTCAGGATGGTCTTGTAAAAGCAAAAACAGTTTTAGACGGCGCTACTTATGACTGCGCTACTGCCAGAAGTATTGTTTTATTAACTGACGGAGTTGCCAACGCGACAGGAACGAATGGTTCAAGCTGCTCTGATGGCCAGCAGGGAACTTGTATTCAAAGTGCTATAACGGCAGCCACGGCTGTAAAAACGGTAACTGTTTCTGGTACGAGCTATAATAATCAAATTTTTTCTGTTGGATTATTCGGTGCTATTTCCGGCACTGAACAAACTAATGCACAATATGCTTTAAATCAGATTCAGTCTGGAGGTTCTTTTTTTACAGAAAATGCAGCTGACTTAACTGGAATTTATGGCCAGATTTTCACTCAATTATCCTGGGTTGCTAAACAAATACCTTCAACAGCTTTTGAAAAAGAGACCGTTGACAGTAATTTTATAATTGGAACGGTAACACCATCAAAAGGTACGGTAACAATTGTGGGACAGCAAATCAACTGGAATATCGATTTTTTGAATGTTGAAACGATCACTTTAAAATACCGATTGACTCCAAAACCAAATACTTGCGGAAATCAATTAGTAAGTACATCAAGACTAGATTTTCAAAATGCTGCCTGTGTCACCACATTTCAAAATATAACTTCGCCTACTACTAATGTGCCTTGTCCAATTATAACACTGGCATCACAAACAAATGTCACTTGTTTTGGAGGAAACAACGGGGCTATTACTTTAAATACTCCTACTGGCGGACAAGCTCCATACACTTATAAATGGACAAAAAACAATGTCGATTTTGCCACTACAAAAGATTTAACGAATTTAAGTTTTGGAACTTACAGAGTAACAGCTACAGATAGTAATGGATGTGCTACTGGGATTTTGACCGTTGAAATAACACAGCCAAGTGCGGCGTTGATTCTTGCTGCTTCTTCTAAAACTGATGTTTCTTGTTTTGGAAAAAGTACTGGGACAGTAACAGCGGGTATTGTAACCAATTCTGTGGGAACAGTAACTTATACTTGGAAAAACGCTTCAAATGTGACTGTTGGAACTACGGCTTCGGTATCGAATCTTCCAGCGGGAACTTATACTTTGACTGTTACTGACAGCTGTTCTTCTCAAACGAATTCGGTTACGATCACGCAGCCTAGTGCAGCTTTAGCATTAGCAGCTTCTTCTAAAACTGATGTAATTTGTTTTGGAGCAAGTACTGGAACAGTAACTGCGGGAACGATAACCAATTCCGTTGGAACAGTAACTTATACTTGGAAAAACGCTTCAAATGTGACTGTAGGAACTACAGCTTCAGTTTCGAATCTTCCAGCGGGAACTTATACTTTGACTGTTACTGATAACTGTTCTTCACAATCTAATTCGGTTACGATTACACAGCCGAGTGCAGCTTTAGCTTTGGCAGCTTCTTCTAAAACTGATGTAACTTGTTTTGGAGCAAGTACCGGAAGTGTAACGGCGGGTGTTGTAACCAATTCCCTCGGAACTGTAACTTATACTTGGAAAAACGCTTCAAATACTACAGTTGGAACTACGGCTTCTGTTTCGAATCTTCCAGCGGGAACTTATACTTTAACGGTTTCTGATAACTGTTCTTCACAATCCAATTCGGTTACGATTACACAGCCTAGTGCAGCTTTAGCTCTGGCAGCTTCTTCTAAAACGGATGTAATTTGCTTTGGTGCAAGTACTGGAAGTGTAACGGCGGGAA